>CAIQCE010000137.1 GCA_903870185.1 uncultured Gammaproteobacteria bacterium | reverse complement strand
CTGCTTTAACTGAAGTAGCAACGGCTTTAAAAGCATTGACCCCGGATAGCTTATTAACTAAGGCGATAGAGGGTGTTTCTGATGAACCTGCTAAAGCTGTAGGAAAAGCCATTCAAGCCGCGATTAATGCAGTTTTTGCTGCTGCCCCTCCAGAAAATAAAAGGCTATTAAATGAGCTTCAATTTAAAACTCGCCAGATGCTTATTACTCCACCAATTAATTCTGATGAATTAATTGAATACAATGCACTGATCTTAAAAATAGAATCAATATATGCTCAAATTGCATCAGCCTCACGCGCTTTTCAAATGATGAAATTATTAAAAATTTCCATCGATAATGCTAAAGATGCTGAAATTAAAAAGGCAGGAGCTGCTGTTCAAGCAGCGATTAATGCTGCTTTAATCAATCCAACAGAAGCAAATCTTGCTCTTTTAAATAAAGCACAAGAGTTAACTCGAAAAATTATTGATAGTCCGGATGACCCAGGTTGTGTGGAAGCTTATATGGCTTGTGTTGCGGAAGTAGAAGCAAGCGCTGCTTTAACTGAAGTAGCAACGGCTTTAAAAGCATTGACCCCGGATAGCTTATTAACTAAGGCGATAGAGGGTGTTTCTGATGAACCTGCTAAAGCTGTAGGAAAAGCCATTCAAGCCTGGATTAATGCAGTTTTTGCTGAGGCCTCTATAGAAAATAAAAGACTGTTAAATGATCTACGTTTCAAAACTCGAAAGATCTTGATCACTCAACCTTCTGAACCTACAGATTTAGCTGAGTATGAAGAATTCATTGCAAAAAAAATAGAATCCAAATTTCCTCTAGTCGCATTAGCGTCACAAGCTTTGCAAAGGATGAAATTATTAAAAATTTCTATTGATAATTCTAAAGATGCTGAAATTAAAAGGGCGGGTGCTAATATTCAAGCAGCGATTAATGCCTTTTTACCTTATGCCTTTTCAGGTTATTCAGCAGAAAAGGGTCTTAACCTTTTAGTATGGGCACTAGATTTAACTCTAAAGCGTATTGATTATCCTGATAAATTAGATTGTCTAAATGAATATGAAGCTTGCATTATAGAGCTAAAAGAAACGCATAATCTAAGTGAAGTGTCGGAAACTTTAGTAGCATTACTGCCTGCTGACTTATTGAAATCGGTGGCTTCTACAAAACATAAACATATTCAAGATGCAGTCAATGAGATTTTGAAAGCTTTTAGAGCTACAGGTGCTGATCAAGACCTAAATCAAGTTCATACTGCTTTACATCTGGCTAGGATGCTGATTACTAATACCTCATTACGAACTTATGATAGTGCCAACATCGAGCCCTACTATCAAAATGAAAATCTTAGAACGTATGAAAATATTATAGGTGAAATTGAAAAAAACCAAGCTTTAAAAAAGATGGCTGATGCATTGAAAAGCTTAACACTGGAGGAATTATTAAAAATCTCTTTAGAAAAATGCCAATTCAATGAAATTAAAAAAGCAAGTCAAGCTATTTTAGTCGCTGTTAAAAAAGCTAAAGCTAATCCACGAACAAGAATTTCTGAAATATATGAGCTGGATAAATTACTGGATTATACTCGAAGCGTAATTATTCAATTAGAAAAACCCAATGAAATTGATTTTTCAGTCATTATAGGTTTTTCGTCTTTCTTGGAAGAGGTGAAGAAAACCAATACATTGGGTAAAGATATTTTAAAAATCGCATTTTTATTGCTGATGTTGTCACTCATGACCCTTTCTATTTTGTGCTGTGTAGCTTCATGCGGCACACTTTTTGGTGTTCTTACAGCTGGAGAAATATCAGGCGCTACGTTTGCAGGTATTTTAGGTCTGATAATATTTATTATTCCTTCAATCCATAGTATTGCTATGGTATTTTCGCTTGGATCAGTTAGAAATTTCGGAGACATGTCACGTGCTTTAAAAGGGACAAATACAGCAAATGCTGCTTTGAAATTTAAGACGGCTGTAGAATCAGTGAATAAAAAAGCAAAAGTTAGTTCTTTAAGAAATAGAGGTGGGCTTTTTAATACAGTGCAACCCGTGGAAGCGGTTAGGCTGCAAGAAAGAGACCCTGCAGAGGATGAGGCAGCTCGGTTAGTGGGAAGCCGGTAGAGTTTTTGGAGGGGACGTATTTTGACAGCTTACGTGCGTTCCCTTATGGCTAGTCATTCAGACCATTCAATTGGAAGCTTTCCAACCTGGTCTTTTAAGGTGTTCACGGGTAAAATCACCATTCTATTGAGGTGAATTTAGATGTTGATTAACCCTGATAGCCTCTATTCTTCTGAATCTATTCGAAAAATTGAGGCTTTGAGCATCCAAGCAGGCAAGGACCAGCCGGCATTAAGAGTAGCAGCTGTTCAAGCAAGCTTGGCTTTGATTTCATCAGAATGGCCAATGGCTAAACGGCTGTTGATTGCTTGTGGCCCGGGCTTAAATGGTGCGGATGGATTGCTCCTGGCTTTGGAAGCTCATCACAAGGGTTTGAGTCCAGTCGTTATCGGTTTTGAACCTATTGCTCCTGAAAATATCTCATTAAAACAAGAGATAGAAACCTTCGCCATTCCTTTTCAGATACCTGATCAAGCTGTATTGGAGGGCGATTTAATTGTTGATGCCCTTTTTGGCATTGGTTTAAATCGAGCTCTGGAAGATCCCTATCGAGAGCTGGTACTTAAAATAAATAACTCCCCCATACCCGTTCTGGCTTTGGATGTTCCTAGCGGTATCAATGCAGATACTGGAGCTGATTACGGCTGTGCCATACAGGCTGATTTAACGCTCTGTTTTATTGGTTTGAAAAAGGGTCTTTTCACCAATGGGGGCATGGCTTCTGCAGGCAGAGTTTATTGTGATGATTTGGCTATTCCTGCTTCATTGATCAAGCAAATTAATCCCTCAGCCCAGCTTTTAACTTGGAAACAGATGAAGGCTTATTTACCTCGAAGACTACGAGATTCTCATAAGGGGTGTTATGGGCATGTATTGGTGATAGGTGGCGATTATGGGATGGGAGGTTCCGTTCGCATGGCTGCTGAAGCTGCTATGCGCGTTGGAGCAGGTTTAGTGACTGTAGCGACTCGGCCTGAGCATGTTTCAGTCGTAACGGCCGCAAGACCTGAATTAATGTGCCACCAAGTGGTGAGCTCGAAGGATTTATTGCCTTTGCTTGAACGAGCGACGGTGTTGGTTGTGGGACCAGGTTTGGGACAAAGTGAGTGGGCATTAGATCTATTGAAAGTGGCCCTAGAGTGGAAGGGGCCTAAGGTATTAGATGCGGATTGTTTAAATTTACTCAGTCATTTCCCCGAGGAGCTGAATGAATCCATATTAACACCTCATCCGGGTGAGGCTGCACGTTTACTGGGAATTTCGACTCATGAAGTTCAGAATGATCGATTTAAAGCGATCGATGAGCTTTATCATCGATATCAAAGTGTGATCGTTTTAAAAGGGGCGGGTAGTCTCGTGAAAGGGAGTTCTGCTATTACTACAGTCTGTCGTGCCGGCAATCCTGGAATGGCGACGGGAGGCATGGGTGATATATTGAGCGGCGTGATCGCTAGCTTAATAGCTCAAGGGCTGGATCGTTTAGCTGCAGCTGAGTTAGGCGTTTTTATTCATTCAATTGCCGCTGATAGAGCAGCAGAAGAGGGTGGTGAGCGAGGATTAATAGCCACTGATTTGTTGATGCATTTACGTAGAATGGTGAATCCGGTTCAGTGAAAAATAACATGACAATTGCCTATTTTCTCAAAGATGAATCAGCGATGCTGGATTTTGCCGCTTATGTAGCACCTTTAATCACACCCGGAGCTGTGATTTTTTTAAAAGGTGAATTAGGGGCTGGGAAAACCACTTGGGTACGAGGCCTGATGAGAGCATTAGGTTATGAGGGTGCTGTTAAGAGTCCTAGCTATACTTTGGTCGAACCCTATGAATTACCTCAATTTGAGCTCTATCATTTCGATCTTTATAGAATCAAAGAATTATCTGAAATTAGCAGTTTGGGATTAAATGATTATCTAAGGGACGATAGCGTTTGTGTGATTGAATGGCCTGAGTTAATTATGCCATTAATTCCAGCGCCATTTCTAGAATGTAATATTAAAGTAATGGATGAAGGTCGGTTGATGCAGTTGAATACAACGGATAAAAAATTGCAGCATCAATTAATGGGATGGAAGCCACATGAAATTTAGGAAATGGTTGCTGACAGCCTCATTGTTAGTAGGGATGCTTGAAATAAATGCCAATCCTAGTTTTGTCACAGTGAAAAATTTAAAGTCTTCTGATGAAGGTGATCGTTCTCGTTTAGTATTGGAAACCACAGGTCCTGTTCGATATCATGTTTTTGAATTGGAAACTCCAACCCGATTAGTGATTGATCTTTATAATGCAAAGCTCGGGCCTTCATTTTCATCAAAATCTATAGATACTGCGAAGGTGAAATCCGTACGAAGTAGTTTTGATGGGACTAAATTACGATTAGTTTTAGATTTAAAGTATCCTTTAAAGTTTCACGATTTCTTTTTAAATCAAAATCAGAATCCTCGATTGGTAGTTGATTTG
>CAIQCE010000136.1 GCA_903870185.1 uncultured Gammaproteobacteria bacterium | reverse complement strand
GCGCTGCGCTTGGCACTAACCTACATTAAAAAAAAGCCCGCTGAGAAGCGGGCTCATCAAAATCAGACTAACGTTTAATTAATCATTAGATGATTGAAAACCTTAGTATCATCACCAGTATATGGGCTATAACTCATTCCTTGGAACACCGCCAACATACTCGTCGATACTAATGCCACGAAAGCTAAAACAGCACAACTCGCCATAGCATTTTTCATAACTGATCCTCCTTGATCATAGTTAAAGAAATACTTCTTAAATCCTTTTAAAGCCCCAGTTTTCTTTTGAGGCTAAGAAACCCTTCGAAGGTTCATCGAATTCCTCTTAGCTTCTTAGACAGATAGGGTATTATTAACTATACGAATCCTGGGAAACTTAACAAGCATTGCTCTAAAAATAGACAAATGCGTCTTTGCTCGAGAATATTATTTTTGTTATATATCAATATGTTAAAAAAATATTGTTGATGTTATGAGCCAATTTTTAAGCCATTTCCCATAGTGCTGGCGGGGTGATTTCTTACAGGGGCAGAAAGGGTTATCAAATTAAGGATAGATTGATTTGTTAGGCCGCGCTGACGCTTGGCGCTAACCTATATATAACTCAACCAATCATCGTGCTTCCCACTCTCCCCATGCACAAGCGCATGATAAGCCTCTTGAAGCTGTTGAGTGATAGGCCCTCGAGTACCAGTACCGATAGGACGTCCATCTAGCTCTCGAATGGGGGTGACTTCAGCAGCGGTTCCAGTGAAAAAGGCTTCATCAGCTAAATAAACTTCATCACGGGTAATGCGTTTTTCTTCAACCCGGTAACCCATCTCACGAGCCAATACAAAAATCGTATCTCGGGTAATGCCTTCCAAGATCGCAGTGGGCTCTGGGGTGTATATCACACCCTTACGGATTAGAAAGAAATTTTCGGCACTGCCTTCTGTCACAAAACCTTGGGTATCCAAGAGCAGCGCTTCATCAAACCCACAAGATTGAGCATCATGCAGCGCCAAAATAGAATTCATATAATTGCCGCAAGCTTTTGCCTTGGACAACACACTATTCGGATGGTTGCGCGTATAAGAAGAAGTACAAACTCGAATGCCATTGGCGATTCCTTCCGCCCCTAAATAGGCGCCCCACTCCCAGCTCGCAATCATCACATGAATCTTTAACCCTCGAGCTCGCAACCCTAAAGACTCAGCACCGGAATATACCAAGGGACGAACATAAGCAGATTTCACATTATTGATTCGAACCGTTTCTAATTGAGCTTGAATCAATTCTTCATGGGTATAGGGAATTTTGATATTTAATAAATGGGCTGAACGAAAGAGTCTTTCGGTATGAGCCTCTAATCTAAAAATCGCGGTGGAATTCTTAGCTTCATAAGCTCTAAGGCCTTCGAAAACTCCGGTGGCATAATGGAGAGTGTGAGTGAGCGCGTGGACCTTGGCATCTTTCCAAGCGACGAACTCGCCATCCATCCAAATCCAGCCTTGTTTTTCTAATAGTGACATACTCTCTATCCCTCTGTCCGAATCACCAAACTCGAATTAAATCATTTGCAATAGCTTGAACCATTAACAATAAAATCATTACGACTCCAAATCGCATCAAGATGATTTGATATCGCTCAGGTATAGGGCGGCGAAATACTAACTCGAATACATAAAATAATAAATGACCCCCGTCGAGACAGGGAATGGGCAAGAGATTAATAAACCCTAGACTTAAGCTAACAAAAGCTACAAAGCCTAAATAAGCGATCCATCCTAATTGAGAAGCATTGCCTGCCGTCTGAAAAATTGCAATCGGGCCACTTAGGGTCCGTAGGGAAATTTTTCCTGATGCCAACTTGAGCAATACAATACCATTAAAGGCAATCAAATCACGAGTCTGTGTGATAGCAGCAGGCAAAGCGGTGATGGGTGTGTAATTAATCATCTCCATCATTCCATTCGGCCACACAGGCGACTCTACTTGAACCCCTAAATAACCATTGGATTTAATGCCTTGATGGCTGATTGAGATATGTAAATTCTGAATTCTATGATTTCTTTGAATTTTAAGTGCCAACGGCTGATCCGGATGAGCCTGCAAATAGTTCACGACAGCAAACCAATCGACCATTCGATGTCCATTAATTTCAAGAATTCTATCACCCATTTTTAATCCACCTAAAGCGGCTGGGGATTCATCTAAGA
This sequence comes from uncultured Gammaproteobacteria bacterium, assembly GCA_903870185.1. GTDB lineage: Bacteria > Pseudomonadota > Gammaproteobacteria > Coxiellales > Coxiellaceae > CAIQCE01. The sequence goes on along the minus strand of CAIQCE010000136.1, from coordinate 7,178 downwards.
CTTTATCGATTACCGGTGGAAAAGCGGGTTGAAAAGGTGTCATGCCTAAACTCTGCATGAGCTGAGGATCATCCCGATCAAATTGCCATTGATTTAAATCAAACCGTAAATCTTCAGATGTTTTTCCACGCTGAACCTTGACCTTAAGGTCCGAAGTTTCGCCCAAGTGATACATCAACGCCATAACCACTGACTGCCAACCATGAATCTCAAAGCCGCCGATTGCTTTAAGCTCATCACCTTTTTTTAATCCTGCTTGAGAGGCAATGGAATGAGGAATGACGGAACCAATCACAGGGCGAATATGCTGAACCCCGGTTTGAAAAATCACCCAGAATAAAAAAATAGCCAAAACAAAGTTAATCAAGGGGCCCGCCATCACAATAAAACTTCGAGCTAACAGAGATTTACTAACAAAGGCATGAGAGCGTTGGTGAACCGGTATCGGATCCTGGCCTTCCCCCAGCATTTTCACATAACCACCCAAGGGCAATAGGCAAAGCGTGTAGAGGGTGCCTTTCTTGTCCGTCCATTTCAACAAAGTCTTGCCAAACCCAATCGAGAATCGCTGAATCTTCACTCCACAACATCTCGCTGCAGCAAAATGCCCCAATTCATGAATCGTAATCACGATCAAAATAGCGAGCACGGAAAAGAAAATAGCCAAAGCCCCTTGTAACATCCCTGAGTTTACAAGAGAACTAAGTAAATGGTGGATTAAATTCATGAGTGACACGTCCTTATTCAAAGGATATATTCTGACTGGCAATTCACCCGCTGTCCAGAAGTTGCGGGGATTCTCTTGTAAAATTTAAAATGACCGGAAAAACATGGCTAGGCGAAGATACTCTCAAAGACCCATTCCCAAGGACCCTATTACGGCCACTATAGAAAGGCTGAGTCACGATGGCCGAGGTGTCACTCATGTGGATGGAAAAACCACCTTTGTCTGGGGCGCCTTACCCGATGAAAAGATTCGCTTCACTTATACTAAAACCCATAGCTCCTATGATGAAGCACAAATAGAAGAACTCATCGAACCCTCCCCCTTACGAGCAGAACCCCGATGCCCTCATTTTGGAGTTTGTGGAGGATGTAGTCTTCAGCACTTAAAGCCTGAAGCTCAACGTGAGTATAAGCAACGGAGTTTTTTAGAACTGCTGGCTCATCAAGCTCATACTCAACCTTTAGAAATCTTAGAACCCTTGTCAGCTGGAAATTGGGGATACCGACGTAAAGCCAGAATTGGGGTGAAATATTTAATCCCAAGATCCAAAGTCCTCGTGGGATTCCGAGAACGCAACGGGCATTATATAGCGGATTTAAATCGATGCGAAGTTCTTCACCCCTCCATCGGTGAAAAGCTAAGTTTATTCAGTGAATTCATTGATCAACTTTCCATCAAAGAAGAAATTTCTCAATTAGAAGTGGCAGTTTCCGATCATGAGTCTGCGATCATAATGCGTCATTTAAAACCGTTTTCAGAAGCCGATCTCGAATTGTGTCATGAGTTTGCAAAATTTCATCGAATAAAATTGTATCTTCAGCCTCATGGGACTGAGAGCATTCATTTGCTTGAACCACAAGCTGCCGATCCATTATTAGAATATTCATTACCGGCTTATAAAATTAATTTAAAATTTCATCCTGCTCAATTTACTCAAATTAATTCTGAGATCAATCAGAAGATGATTGAGAAAGCATTAGAGTTACTCGATATTCAAAACACAGAAAGAGTATTAGATTTATTCTGTGGAATTGGAAATTTTTCATTGCCGATGGCTCGATTAGCTAAGAAAGTCATCGGAGTGGAAGGAGATGCATCGGCGGTGTTACAAGCAGAATCCAATGCCGTTCTCAATCAAATTCACAATACCGAATTCCACACGGCTAATTTATTTTCTGATCTTTCTCAAGCATCTTGGGCACAAGAAAGTTATGATAAAGTTTTGCTTGATCCTCCACGCACAGGAGCGATTGAACTCATGGATTATTTGCCACACTGGAATGCCAAAAAAATTGTTTATATCTCCTGCAATCCATCGACATTAGCAAGAGACACTCAAAAAATATTAGCACAGGGTTACACACTTCAATCCGCAGGGATTATGGATATGTTCCCCCACACTCAGCACGTGGAAGCGATTGCGTTATTTGAGTGGGGGTGAGTTTTAAATTATCTACTTTCCGGCTCCGGCTGCTGCAGCCGTGCCTAATCCTGTTTTTGAAACGAGTTCAGCTTCCACTATTAAACTAGCTTGATATAAATCTTCTGATAATTTTCGATAGATCACTAATTTTTCTTTCACTTCGGCTGAAATTCTCATTCCTTTTTCCTCAAGTTCTGGAAATTGATGCAATAAACCCGCCAAATTACCTTTCAAAATCTGCAATTTTTTAAGCCTTGCATCAACAACCTCTGCCCCTATCTTTGGAATTTTTATAGCTAAACATGCCACTAAACTGCTTAGCCAATCATCGAGCATAATTTGAAAATTAGGAGACGCATCCTCACTGTCCTTACCAATTATTTTTTTAAAATATTCGATAGCGGGCATAGATTCTCGATCAATAGGATCTAAAACCATGGGTACTCGATCTTTGTAAAATTCTCGAATACATTCGTATCGAGAGATCAAGGATCTTTCCATTACAGCCTCAAGACTCATTCCTTCTAAGGCATGAACTAATTGTCGAGCCACATCGATCTCAAACTCCGTTGGCATCTCACCAGGTTTACTCTTTAATGCTGGATCCAAGCTAGCCCCCCTAATCACGGCCTCCACACAATCATCTACGTGATCATCCAAGCGCAATACCCCCATTAAATGAGCTTCCACTTGAATACTCCTGCAAGCTGCTACAATTGCTCTCTCTCGATCCCCCGTCCCCCGCGCAGCAACACCCAGCCAAGCCGCTTTATTCTCACTACCCGGACACACCTCCACTGGGATCGACCAACTTTTTGGGGCTCTATAACCATAACATTCATCTTCATCCGCTTTAAAATCATCCAGATCCCAACCGGGCAATCGCTCTTTTCCTTCGGTTCGATAAAGCTTCCACATGACATCACAAACTGCCATAGGTCCAGTTCTCACAATGGTGCTATCTATGCGTTCTTTCTGTTCATCTGATAAATAAACCCCCATTCTTGACAGAGGATTCAGGGGGTATTTGTCAGTGTAATTTCGCCAGACTTCCTCCAAAATACATTTCATAATGAAATGATGATCCTCTCGACAAACAAAGGCATCGTTCCCAGATTGACCTGAGGTTTGACTGTTCGGATGAAAAAATAATAAAGTGGCTACAGATCTTTCAAAGGTGAGTTCAATAGGAGCCTTCCCAGGTTCCACATCGTGATCGAAATATGCACTCCACTCTGCCCCTCTGGATCGACTATAAAAATAAAGAATTAAATACCGCAAAATATCACTAGAAGCCCCATAGTTAGGGCGAAGGCGACGACATTCATAAGCGGCGAGCTCCCAAAGATCTCGGAGTTGTTTAGCAAAAGGAACTTTCACATCCGGATGAGTGGTTTCAATAACCTCTCTGATTTCCGCAATATCTTTGAACACCACTCCACCGATATCTCTAAACCCTCCTTCAGAGGCCGGTTTATCTTGATAAAGTGACAGCACCTCTCTTGGAATGGTTTCCCCATCAATCCAAACCCAAATCTCCGCAGTCGGATTCAGTTCACGCCATCCTTTCACACAGGGAATGGAATCAGCAGGCATCGGCTTATCACCGACCCAAATAAAATGAATAATCCCCATTCGTGTGAATCCTTTCCCTGTTTTTGTTTAAATGATCAAGGTGTCAATGTTCCACCCTGCTGGTGTTCTTTCACATTCAATAAAGCCACGACTTCATAATGCCAATTTTCTTCTGCCTCGGTCAGTGCATCCTTACCATCTGAAGTGGTATAGGCTTTATTGGCCCCTTTACCCAATAAATATTTAACTACTTCTACATGGCCAGCTCGAGCAGCAGCAATCAGCGGGGTCACTGCTCTTGACTTGGCTCCAGCATCTACTGATCCCTCATATGTCTCAACGAACAATTTCAGCATCTCGAGATGCTTTGGGCCCAAGCTTGCGATATAACTTCTAACATTTAACCCATTATATTTTGCACCCCAAGGAAAATGACCCTCCTCAGAAAGCATAAACTTTAAAGCCTTAAAAGCCCCCTCGTCGTTTCTTTGAATAAGATTATTGATAAAAGTAATAAGTTCAGAACAATCCCAGCCTCCCGATGACGATTCATACCCTTCAAAATTAATGTAACGAGCTTTAAATCTTCGCAATACATTTCTCAACTTTTTTAGTCCATAGATCTCTGCTAAGAGCAGTGGCGTATAACCCACTTCATCCCTAAAATTCACCCGTACCTTATGCTTGCTCCATTGCTCATCAAAATACTTGATAGCTTCTTGTTCCTTTCTCGCTCTAATCAGCCTAAAAAATTCATGCTCTTCATCGTTCATCGGCAATTTGGTTCGTTCTATTTTTTCACGATCAGTCAATGGCCTTCCTGGATTACGAAGATCGACCAGAGGTCGTATAGGTCTTGAAGGTGCTGGTAAAGCATCTGTAGAAGTTAATGCTAAATTCAACTCTGGATTCTGCTGTCTCTGGGCTCGAGGAGTAGTAGCTCGATGAGCTAACGCATCGTGAGCGCTTGGAGAAAGCGGTGAGGGGGAGAGGGTAGCCGTTTTACCATCCGATGCACCAGGAGGAGAAGCTACAGCGATGCTCAAGAGGCCTCCTGGAGAATGGGCTCTCAATCCAGCAGCTGGCACTAATGAGGCACCTTCTGAATGACCACCTAAAGCAGTAGCAACACCCCACCTAAAAATAGGCAATTTAAACAGTGCCCTTCCTGCCACCATCACCATTTCAGTCCCGAGCAAAAGTAAAGCTCCTTGAATCAAGGTGCCCATTCCAATGGGCAGACCCGATAAAGATAAAACCCCTGTAACAGTCAATGCGAAAAGAGTCCATGAAAGGACACTTGTAATGGATGAAAGACTCAAAACCCTTAAATTATTTTTTTGAGAAATAGTCTGATTTTGAGCTTCTCGAATCCAGAAGAATAAGCCCACCAAAGAGGCCAAGGTTAAAGCCCCTAATAAAACAGTCCAAATCACGAAAGTACTCAGGGTCTGAAGCGGAAGCGTGAAAGATAAAACAAACCCTACGCCTAGCACCACGACAGGGGCTATGGACCAAATAAGCCAGGCTAAAACTTGATTGCGAGGAAGACGTGAAGGAGTGACAGCAGGCATAAGTAACCTCAATCAGGTAGATATAATTGGCCCTAGTATAGAAGCAATCTTGGTTTTTGGCTTGTTTTTTTAATTAGATAGCACGTCAAGGAGTTAAAAAGAATATGTTGATTTGGCCCGCGCTGTCACTTGGTGCGTAAGCCGTCGTCCTCTGGCTTGACCAGAGGATCCAAGAAGAATTCAAAAAATAACCTGGATCCCGCGAACAAGTCGCGGGACGACGGTTTGGCGTTAGACGAGTGAGCATTCAAGAGGTGATTGTTGGGCCGTGCATGCAATGCATGCTTGGCACCAACCTACACAAAAAGCCGCGCATTCGCAAAAAAACGCTGCCACGGACTCAAGCCTACCCAATCACGAGGATGCCAAGACAATTGCACACCCCGAACCACACGCTCCGGATGAGGCATCAACAAAGTCACTCGACCATCTTGATTACAAATTCCCGTGATCCCTTCAGGACTCCCATTGGGATTCGCAGGATATTCTGTCGCGACTTGATGATAATGATTTACATAACGCAAGCTGACACCCTGTTCTCTTTTCAAAGATCCTAAAGCATCCGATTCAAACACAGCTCGACCTTCTCCATGAGCCACTGCAATCGGCAAGATACTTCCCTGCATACCACGGAAAAAAATGGAGTGAGAGTCGACGACTTCCACTAACGATAAACGTGCTTCGAATTGCTCGGAAAGATTGCGCTTAAATAAAGGCCAATGCTCTGCACCCGGAATTATTGATTTCAACTGAGACATAAATTGACAACCATTACAAATTCCTAAAGCGAATGCATCATTTCTACTTAAAAATTCCGCAAATTCATCATAAGCCCGAGCATGCATCAATACTGATTCTGCCCAACCTCGACCCGCTCCCAAAACATCTCCGTAAGAGAACCCTCCACAAGCCGCAATGCCTTTGAAATCTTTTAGCTGCACTCGTCCCGCTTGAATATCACTAATCGAAACATCCACCGCTTCAAAACCCACATGAGTAAAAGCTGCGCCCATTTCCATATGACCGTTCACACCCTGCTCTCTTAAGATAGCCACTTTGGGTTTCACATTCAGATTTAAATAAGGTGCCGAGATATCTTGGTTCAAATCAAAATTCAATCGAACATTCATGCCTGGATCATCAGTCGCTAAAAGTGCATCATATTCTTCTCGAGCAGATTCTGGATTATCTCTCAGCATTCTCATTCTAAAACTAAGCTCTGACCACAATCGATGAAGCTGAGATCGAGACTCGCTGTAAAGCAATTGATCCTCTTGCCAAATCATCAAATGATCAACGGTATTTAAATCGCCAATCACCTGAATACATGATTCTAATTCCCATCGATTGAAAATAGCTTTAACAGTTTCCCAATTCGATTCAGTTATTTGTATCACGGCCCCTAATTCTTCGTTGAACAACGTTTCCATCACGGTATTTTTCAATCGTAGATTAATGCCCACATGCGAAGCAAAACTCATTTCAGCAACAGCAGCTAACAAGCCTCCATCTGAACGATCGTGATAAGCTAATATCAATCCTTTGGAATTCAGCTCTTGAATCGCTGAAAAGAAATTTTTCAATCGTTTAGGATCATCTAAATCAGGAACACTATCACCTAAGCTTTGATAGACTTGTGATAATACAGAACCACCCAATGCATTTCGACCCTGTGAAAGATCGATCAAGAGCAATCGAGTTTCTCCAAGATGCATTTGTAATTCTGGAGTCAATGTTTTAGAAATATCTAAAACAGAAGCGGCAGCAGTGATCGCCAAGGATAAAGGTGCAGCAGAATTTTGAACCTGATTTTGATCTTCCCAAATCACGCTCATCGATAAAGAATCTTTACCGACGGGAATACTGATGCCTAATTCCG
>CAIQCE010000135.1 GCA_903870185.1 uncultured Gammaproteobacteria bacterium | reverse complement strand
TCCTACATCAAGCACGGGACGACGGAGGGGGGCAAATTTCGGGGTAATAGAACCAGATCCCACATCAAGCACGGGACGACGGAGGGGGGAAAATTTCGGGGTAATAGAACCGACCCCACATCAAGCACGGGGCAACGGAGGGGGGGAAATTTCGGGGTAATAGAACTGATCCCACATCAAGCACGGGGCAACGGTGTAGTGAAACAAGGTGTAAATCCGGCACCAGGTACGTTCCTGGTACCGATAAAATTACAGAACAATCAGAGGGTTTGAAGTGCTTTTAGGGTGATAGACTGCAACTTTTGCAAGGTTTCACGATCGGTATTGAGAGGTGGCGCCCAATAGAGGGTATTGCCGAGTGGTCTTATAATAGCGCCTAGCTCCGCTGCTTTTTGATAAAACGAAAACCCTCGACGCTCTCCTGGATTTCTCACCTTTAAATCTCCTGCGACAATCGCTCCAATGCCTCGAATATTTTCAAGCTCTCCCGTTTCATCGGCGACTGCTTGGAACAAAGATTGCAAATAAGCTTGGTCTTCCTGAACCTTGGCATAAATTTTTTCATCATCCATCACTTTCAAACACTCTAAAGCCACAGCAGCAGCTAAAGCATTTCCACTGAAGGTATGAGAATGTAAAAAAGATTTTCCATTTTCATAATCATCGTAAAATAATTGATAAATCGAATCTCGAGTCAGCATCACACTCATCGGCAACCAACCCGAAGTCAATCCCTTTCCTAAACACAGAAAATCAGGCTGAATATCGCCATAGTATGAGGCCAAAGGCAATCCTGTTCGACCGATCCCGGTCATAATTTCATCGGCAATTAAATGAATGCCGTGAGCTTCCGTCCAGGCACGCAGCCGTTTTAAAAAATCAGCACTATAAATCAACATTCCCGCCGCGCCTTGAACGATAGGCTCGACTAAAATTGCACTCAACCGCTCACTAAGTGGATTCAATTGCTGCTCAATCATCGGCCAAATTTCACCGCAATCATTCCACAAATGATCAGAAATTCCAGAAACATAAGGAATGCCTTCCAGATAATGAACATTTGGCAATAAGGACTGATAGGGTTTTCGGAAACGCTCGACTGAAGTCATTGCTAAAGCGGCACAGGTTTCTCCGTGATAGGCATTTTCCAATGACATAAATTCCGTTCGTTGCGGGCGCCCCAACAATTGCTGGGCATGCAAGCTCATTTTAATAGCAACTTCTACCGCACAAGAACCATCGCTGCTGTAATTAATGCGGCTCAAACCAGGACTTAATGAGGCTAATCGCTCGGAGAGCTCGACTATCACTTGATGTGTTGTATGAGCAAACATCACATGCTCAAATTTTTCCACTTGCTCCAATAAGGCTCGACGCAAACGAGGATGTCCGTGCCCTAAGGATTTAGACCACCAACTCGAGATCCCATCGATCAACCGCCGCCCATCTTCTAATTCAATCCAAGAGCCTTGGGCCGAACGAAGCACCATCGGCTTGAAAATCTCATAGTCTTTCATCTGCGCACAGGGGTGCCAGTTATGCTCTAAATCCCACGCGACTAAATCCTGAATCATCGTAAACCTTAATTCCAAAAATGGGTTGACAAGTTTGGGCGCAAGCCTATCATGTGGAGGTTTCGAATTAAACCCCCCGAGGAATCAATATGAATTCATTACGTCATGACTGGAGCTATGAAGAAATAAAAGACTTATTTGAGCTCCCATTATTGGATTTAGTCTTTCAAGCCCAAACGATTCACCGCCAATATTTCGCGCCAAACCAAGTGCAAAAAAGCACTCTACTCAGCATTAAAACGGGAAGCTGCCCTGAAGATTGCGGCTATTGCCCTCAAAGCGCCCATTACAATACCAAGCTCGAAAAAGAAAAATTATTCGATTTAGAGGATGTACTTGCAAAAGCACGATCAGCCAAAGAAAGTGGGGCCACTCGATTCTGCATGGGAGCTGCTTGGAGAAAGCCACCTAAAAAAGAATTACCTCAAGTCGCCGAAATGATTAAAGAAGTGAAAGCCATGGGTCTTGAAACCTGCGTTACCCTCGGCATGCTTGATCAAGATGATGTGGAATCATTAAAAGAGGCAGGGCTGGATTATTACAATCACAATCTCGACACCTCACCAGAATACTATAAAGAAATCATCAGCACACGCACCTATCAAGACCGACTCGACACTTTGGAAAAAGTGAGGAATGCGGGCATCAATGTATGCTGCGGCGGTATCATCGGCATGGGCGAAAAACGCGATGATAGAATTAAATTATTGCAACAATTGGCCAATTTGCCCGACCATCCACAAAGTGTCCCTATCAATCGTCTCGTGGCTGTTAAAGGCACTCCACTTCAAGATACCCAAGAAATGGATCCATTCGAATTCATACGAACTCTAGCGATCGCAAGAATCATAATGCCAAAATCCATGGTTCGGTTATCAGCAGGTCGCGAAACAATGTCAGATGAATTGCAAGCGCTTTGCTTTATGGCAGGTGCCAACTCGATTTTCTGTGGTGAAAAATTATTGACGACACCAAATCCAGAAGCTGATCGAGATTTAGCACTATTCCAGCGATTAGGCATAGAAGCGATGGCCATTTAAAAATCATGCAAAACATTAATTCTGTTCTCACAGAACGGCTTGAACAGCAGCGCCGAGAAGATCGTTATCGTCGGCGCTTCCCCATCAGTCGTTATCGAGGAACTCATATTGAACATGAAGGTCAATCTTATCTTTCATTCGCGAGCAATGATTATTTAGGTCTGTCACAGCATCCTGAACTGATTATATCCTTGCAAAATGCCGCTGAAAAATATGGCGTAGGAAGCACTTCTTCTGCCTTAATCGGCGGCTATAGCGATGCACATCAAACTTTAGAAATTGAATTTTCCAAATTTCTAAAACGAGATCGCGCTATTTTTCTCGGAAATGGTTACCTAGCGAATTTAGGAACCATCAATGCCCTAGCCTCTCAGCGAAGTGATACACTCTATCAAGACAAACGAAATCACGCCTCATTAATCGATGCAGCACTCTTATCTAAAGCTCAATTAAAACGTTATCCTCACAATGATTTTGATGCTTTAGAAAGAGCTCTATCTGAAAATACAGAAGGTGTTCGTCTCATTTCCAGCGAAAGCGTTTTTAGCATGGATGGCACTCAAGTTGATTTAAAACCATTAAGCACACTTGCAAAAAAACATAATGCCTTGTTAATGATCGATGATGCACACGGCCTCGGTGTCATTGGCCAACAGGGAAAGAGTGTAGCTGATCAACTTTCACAAGAAGAATGTCCTTTAATTATTTGCCCCTTTGGAAAAGCAATGGGTTGTTATGGCGCTATCGTAGCAGGCAGTGAAATTGTGATCGAAAATATTTTACAATTTGCACGAACCTATACTTATACTACCGCCTTACCCCCTGCCCTCGCGGCAACTGGATTAAAAGCGCTGGAAATACTTCGCGATTCTGACGATAGACGAGAAACACTCCATCGATTGATACAATATTTTAGAACTCAAGCTCAAAATCATGGATTAAAGATTAATGACTCACAGCATGCTATCCAGATTTTAGAAATCGGCAATTCCGAGAAAACTTTAAAACTAAGCAAAGACTTATTAAAATCGGGAATTTATTTACCCGCGATTCGACCCCCCACCGTTTCAGACAATCAATCTCGTTTACGCATCAGTTTGACGGCCCTACACACTGAAGAAGAAATTGATCGACTCATACAATTATTGGTGAAGCTTTATGTCAATTTATAAACATGTCTCAGGCAATGGACCCACCTTAGTATTGCTGCATGGCTGGGGCACTAGCAGTGCCGTGTGGAAAAATTTAATTCCACTTTTAGCGACTCGATTTCAAGTTATTGCTATTGATCTACCGGGTTTTGGTCAAAGTGAATGGGATTCTAACATTGATTCTTTGGCATTATTAAGTGAGGCAATTTTAGCTATTTTACCAGAAAATTCAATTTTTCTAGGCTGGTCTCTCGGAGGCCTAATTGCCCAATATATTGCAATTCACCATCCACATCGAGTGAGCTCCTTAATTTCCGTGACCAGCACACCTTGCTTTATTGATAAATCAGACTGGCCTGGCATTCATGAATTCTTACTCAATAAATTCGCTGAAGACTTAAAAATCGATTATCAAAAAACCTTAACTCGATTCTTCACCTTGATGCAATTCGCCGCACCCAGTCCGGATAAAAATTTAATTAAATTCTTAAGTGAAACTTTAATCGAACACCCTCCGAAAATAGAAGCTCTAGAATTTGGATTAAATCTATTGCTGCATACCGACCTTCGTTCCGAGCTTTACAAGATCCAGTGCCCAATGAAATTTATTCTGGGCCAGCTCGATACCATAGTGCCCGCTAGAATAGCAGAGCCTCTTCAACAATTAGCTCCAGAAGTTTCAATTGAAATTTTGCCAAAATCTTCTCACGCCCCTTTTTTATCAGATCCCGAAAACTTTTTAACTGCCACAGGCCTGATAAATGAATAAATCTAATTTGGTTTTAAAGCATTTCTCACAAGCGGCCAATAGCTACGATAAAGTCGCCTATTTGCAAAGAATCACGGGTGATAAACTCTTAGGTCAACTCAATACCTCACCGAAACAAATTTTAGATTTGGGTGCCGGAACGGGATATTGCAGCACTTTGCTTTCTCAAAAATTTCCAGATTCTAAAATTTTAAGTTTGGATTTATCCCCTTCTATGCTGGAACAAATCCCATTGGATGAAAATATTACACCGGTCCAGTCTGATATGAATGCTTTACCCATTATTAACAACTCACTGGATTTAGTATTGGCCAATATGAGTCTGCAATGGAGTCCTAATCTTCTAAATACTTTAACGGGAATCTATCAAAGTCTTTCATCTCAGGGTGATTGTTTATTCAGTCTACCGGGCCCTCAGACTTTATCGGAGCTCAGAACAAGCTGGGAGCAAGTTGATGCATTTGATCATACCAATCGATTTTATTCAGAAACTGAACTCCATCAGAATTTATCTGAAGTCGGCTTTAAATCCATTCAATTAACATCCAAAATCTATCATTTGGAATTTCAAACGCTACTTGAGCTTATGCAATATCTTAAAGCACTAGGAGCGAATACTATTCTCAACAATCAGCAAAAAACTTTAATGGGAAGATTAAAACTACGAAAGCTAACAGAGTTTTATGAAACTTATAGAAATTCCGGCTCTAAACTGCCCTGCACCTATGAAATCATTTATGTAAAAGCTTCAAAGGAAAACTCATGAGTCAAAAAATTTTTATCACAGGTACTGATACCCACATTGGCAAAACGACATTTGCCTGCTCTTTATTAGAATCCCTCAATCAAGAAGGACATAAAACTATCGGACTAAAACCTATTGCTTCAGGCTGCGAGCCAACTCCTGAAGGCCTACGTAGCGAAGATGCGCTAAAGCTTCAGAAAAACGCCTCTATCCAGTTACCTTATGAATTAGTAAACCCTGTCGCTTATGAGCCGCCTATCGCGCCACATCTCGCTGCGGCTCAAATTCATGATTCTCTTTCGGTAAAAAAATTACTGACACAATGTGAAGCCACTTTAAAACTAGAAGCCGATTTTATTGTGATAGAAGGTTGTGGAGGTTGGCTCGTCCCGCTTAATACAAAAGAAACCATGGCGGATTTTGCGAAAGCATTAGATGCCTCAGTGATCTTAGTTGTTGGAATGCGTCTGGGTTGTATCAATCATGCGTTGTTAACGGTGGAATCGATTCAACGATCAGGCGTCCCGCTATTGGGATGGATCGCCAATTGCATCGATAAAGAAATGAAAAATTTGGATGATAATATTGAAACCCTTCAGCAACGGATTGATTCACCGTTGCTGGGGGTTCTTGAGTTTAAAAACATTCCTCTCTCATAGAAAGAAAAATGCCTGCACTAAATCAGTGCTACTTTTTAAACTCACACAAAGCTGCATCGACTAGCTTCTGAGTTCGAGAACGAGGCTCTTCAATTGCTGGAGCCACTGGCGCTAGTGCTGGAACAGGACGACCACCAAAAATTGAATTTCTTCCTGCATTTGCTAGATGATGAGCTGCTGATAACTTAACAGCTGAAAGTGCTCGCATGCAATCTTGAAACTTAGCTTTAGTGGGAGGCACTTCACACTCTACAGCAGCAGAAGCCGGTGCGGCTGGAGCTGGAGCTGGAGCTGAAGCTTGAGCATGTCTTCTAGTCACTGAAGCGGAACGAACAGCTCTAGCAACCTCACCTTTCACATCTACCTTTCTCACTAGAAGATGAGCTGGAGATACTCTAGTAACAGAACTTGATCGAACACTATCTCCGACTGGAGCTGCGCTGCTAGTTGCTTCAGCTGTTGCTGCCAAAGATGGAGCTGGGGCACGTCCTCTAGTCACTGAAGAAGCACGACCCCTAGCAATTACTGCCTTTGAATCCATTCCTCCTGCTAGAAGATGAGCTGAAGATGCTTTTGTAAGCGAACTTGATCGCGCTCTTCTTAGAATATGAGTTGAATCAAGAATCCCCTCAGCCAGCTCAGCTGGAACAGCTGGAGCAACTGGAGATGGAGATGGAGATGGGGCTGGAGCTGAATCAACCGCTGACATTATAACAGGTGCTGAAGCCGCTCCTCCCTCTCTTGAAGACCCGGAAATTCGAACACTCTTAGCAGCTGCAGAAATCCCAGCGAATGCTGCACGAGCAAAAGCTCTTACTCGAGATGACTGAGGTTTAGCATCAGAAGCTGAGACTGAAGCAGCTCTAGCAGAAACTTCCCCTGCTCCTGCTCCTGCAGCTGCAGCTGCAGCTGCAGCGGCAGAAGCTGGAGCTGGAGCTGCCGAAGTTACTGCAAAATCAGCTGGTACAGCCACAGGCTCAAACCCTCGCAGCTTTAAAATTTGCATTAAAGCGTCCAAATATCTACCTCTTGCTTTGTTTTTAGGTTCTTTTAGATAATCTGGATGCAATATATACACCACATCTTTTTCAGCCTCAGTGATCGCATATTCTACGCCAAATAACTGACACTGGTCTTTCAGCATTCGAGTCAAATCGGCTAATTTTTTAAAAAACGGGAGTGTGTCAATGATAGCCCTCGCTCTTCCATTATGATGATGACCCAACTGACTCATTTTAAGAGGAGTGAGGTAGCTCTTAAGTGCAGCCTTAAGTGCATCCCTTGCTAGGTTCAAATGCATTAGATCTAATGGATCTTCTACCGGCACATAGGTAGGAAGAGGATAAGGCGCAGGGGCAGATGCAGGAGCAACGGCAGTTGTAGGTACTGATGAATCAGGTCGTCGCATAATAGCTCTCCAAATTTATTGTTAGTGTTTTCGGGAAGTAGTCTCTCATAGAAATCTTAAATTAATCTTAAAAATATCAGATCAATGAATCAAAATTTGATTTAATTTTGATGTGGAACGTAGGTTGGCCCCAAGCGTTAGGACAGGCCAACATGTAGATCTTACAATGGGATTATCTAAAATGTAGGTTGGCGCTAAGCCCTGCAACGGCAATAAGCCTAAACATTTGATAAACTTGATGCAGGGCAAGCCCAACAAAACCCGTTCTTTTCTTTCGTGATGCCAAGATAAAAGAATAGGTTGATTTGTTAGGCCGCGCTCCGCTTGGCACTAACCTACGCCATCTTTAATTACATTCTATACAGCCGCAGTAGGAGGCGGCACAGCAACAGCTACCGCTTGAAGCGGCTCACACCCTAAATCACTCAAGCACTTCACCAAAGCACGTGAATAACCACCTTCATGAGCATGCCTCTTAGAAGCACCCATAAATCGAATATTTTTATCACCTTTAAACGAATATGTTACTGTACCTTCTTCAATTGAATAACCATATGTTTTACCAAACAAGTAAGACTGATGTTTCAATAATTTAGTCAATGCATGGATATTTTCACAACCATTAACGGCTGCAAGAACAGCCAAGGCTCTTCCATTATGATGATGGCCAAAGAAACTCAATTTTCGAGGTGAAATATATGATTTCAGTGTTGCTTTAATTTTATCTTTAGCCAAATTCAATTCAGCCTTTTTAGCAATGGCTTTCATCAATTTACAATCAGCAGCATCCGGCAAAATACTGGAAAGAGGATGCTGAAATAAAATTGCCGCACCACTCGCACTCCCACTCGCTACAGCTGAGCATGTCACCTTCGTATTTAAAAGCTTAGTCCAATTAAAATCCTCTGGAAATTTCACCTGATTTAATCCTGACAAATTAACCGAATAAGCCAGCTCAATATTCTCTTCACTCAATCCAAAATTAGCGTAATAGATGTCACATAAGTCCTGTGCTAATTTAAATTCTGGGGTACCTGCTTCATAACCGATGACTTTAACTGGAGGATGGGCTGGAGGATCACGCAGTAGAGGTCTAGCAAGGGAATAAACTTCTCCTAAATCTACAGCAGCAGCCTCTTCTACAGCAGCAGCCTCTTCCGCAACAGCTACATGATAAGCCGCTAGTTTATTCCTAAGCTCAGCTTGATTTGCTTGTTTTTCATTAAGCTGCATATCCAAACTTACCTGAGCTTGAGTAGTAGGCACAGATTGTACAATGTACGTGTCAGATACTAAGTCTGTTATTACAGAAGGGGTATGAGAGTCCGTCCGGGATTGAAATGATGCGATACCTCTTACAATCCCTCGATGCGCAGGATTACGACTGCTAAACATAAGGTTTTTGGAAACAGATTGATCTGCCACTTCGTGAACATAAACAAGATCGGTCTCATTCAAAGCATTTTTGTAAGAAGTCAAAATCTTGGCCATTTAAATCTCCGAATTCATTAATCAAAGAGTTATAGTGTCTCATGGTAGTATTAAGGGAATATTAAAAGTCTTGTTCTTTTTTGATTAGGTGAATTTTGGAGCCAGGTATCGTGTATGCTTTCGTAGGTTGGTGCCAAACGTAGTGCGGCCCAACAAAATAATGAAAAGTTTGGTACCAGGTACCAAACCCCGTTTCGAACACAATATTTAAGGCCATCTCTCGAAATTGAAAGAAATTTGGTAAAATGCCGACTTTTTAGTGTTCAGTAAAAAAGGAGCAAGCGAATGATGAGTCAACCTGGATTTTTTGATCTACAAGAACGTTATGAAGAGC
>CAIQCE010000134.1 GCA_903870185.1 uncultured Gammaproteobacteria bacterium | reverse complement strand
CGCTGCGCTTGGGACCAACCTACACATTAGATAGTCTGGCGCCTGGTGCCAGCCCTACACTTGAGGAATCTATCGCAGCTACTTGCACTACATCTTTACGAGGGAAAAAACTCAACGCACTGACAGCAGAAGCAGCCCCCACAACGCCCAAGCTGAAAGCTGGCAAGATCATATTCACAAACAAAGCCAATTGCGCAGGCTCAAGAAAAATTGAAATCCCATCGCCTACCACCGGAATAAAATGAACCGCTAATCCCAACAGAAATCCCAAAACAGCTATCATGGCAATCAAAGCCGCACGCGTATGATACCAATGAGGCCTAGGTACTGCACTTTTAGCCTCCAAAAAACAAGGAGTAAAAATTTTATCGATTAACCAACAATTAATATGAGCTTTCAATTTTCCCTGAAGTGACTCTTCCAATATGCGCGCGACAGGAGACACCATTTCCATCACTACCCCACCATTACGCCGAACAGCTCGACCCTGATACTCATCATTTAATGCACGAAATGTTAACTCTAAAAAATGATTCAATCGCACACAAATTTCCAACAAAGCAGCTTTAAGAGCGGGATCATTTTTTTTCAAGGTTTTAATTTTAGCCTCGAGCTTTTTAACTAACTCGGCAGGCATTTCCTCAGTCAGCCGAGTAATATAATCTTTCATAAATTGCAGCTCAGCCATCTGCAGCAAATTTTCAATTCTTACATCAGTATAGCTACTAATTTTTTGACTAATATCAATAGTAGCTTTTGGGGAAAGATTTCCTCGAGATATTGCTACACCTTTAGGACACAAAAAACCACAGAGACGTTGCTCAGCAATAAAAGCTTCGGCCACATATTGTTCAAAATTTTCTGGATGAGGGATGTGAATAAAAAGTGAGGCTAATTTTTTAGAAGATTTTGGTGCAGCTGAAGATCGCTCATCGCCCACTGAGACACTGACAAATTCATTCGGATTAATGATGGTAGTAAACGATTTTGGGTTTGCTGCACCTCCATCAGTGGAACTGCTGCGTGGAGGCTCATCTAACTCACCAACAGACCCACCACCCCTAGGTCCGCCTGCTAAATCAACATCGACCACACCATCTTCATCTGCCATATCAACCCCCGAGGGAATTTACTCCACCGCTAAATGCCAATCGAGCTCTTTAGCGATGTATTCTAGCATAATTTCACCCTTGATACTGGTGCCACGCACGTTGACCCGAGGCGACATCGTCGCTATACCCGCGCACCCAGGCACGGCGGCGATAATATATCCAGAAACTCCACTCTTAGCTGGCATTCCTGTTCGCACTAAATGCTCGCCCGATTCATTATAAAGCCCGCATGTCATCATAATGGAAACTACAGTCCGAACTGTGGATTTAGAAATGACTCGATCACCATGCAAATTCACTCCACCATTCGCCAATAATAAAGGCAAATAAGTGGCCTGGCGAACAGTCGCCTCAAATGAACACATGCAAAAATAAGTCGTGAGTATTGCTTCTACATCGCCTGAAATAATTTTATTGTTCTTCAACAAAAAGCCAATAGAGCGATTTTTATTTCCAGTTGCACATTCTGAAATAAAAACATCCTTATTAATTGAAAGCGGCACATCAAATAATTTAGTGAACCATTTTTGTAACCACTCGATTTGTTCAGAAGAATTCCCAGGGATGTGCCCACAAAGAGCAATCGCTCCAGCATTTAGCATCGGATTAGAAGGCTTAGGGCCATACTGATCCAATCGAGCTACAGAAGCAAAATCATTACCTGAAGGTTCCGTGCTTACCCAAGAAAAAACTTGCTTCGCCCCAAGTTCTTCTAATAATCCAATGAGCACAACCAGCTTTGTCACACTTTGCAGGGTATAGGCTTCCGATTCATTATCTCCTGCGAAAAATTGCTCTCCATTAGTGAGCGTTACCGCTACACTCGTAATATCCTTGGGAACACGGGCCAGCTGAGGAATATAGTTTGCCACTTCGCCTTCTGAGTCAGTACGTGCTAATCGCACGGCACTTTCTATTACCAATTGAATTCGTTTTCGATCTGGATAAGTTTTCATGTTGTCCTTCTCAATGTGCTTCGTCCCAATTATTGCCCACTCCGGCGGCTACCACTAGAGGGACACTCAATGAAAGCGCTTGTTCCATAATTTCTGGAATTCTAATTTGCGCTTCCTCCACCCATGAATCGGCTACTTCGAACACCAATTCATCATGTACTTGCATCAACATCTTGGCATCAACCGAAGAGTGTTTCAACCATTGATCGACTGCAATCATCGCGAGCTTAATTATATCAGCCGCCGTCCCTTGTAAAGGCGCATTAATCGCTGCACGCTCAGCTGCCTTTCTTAAACCTCCATTCTTAGATTGTATATCTGGAATCCATAATTTCCGTCCTAATAGAGTACTGACATATCCTTGCTCTCGCGCTTTTTCACGAATCGTTTGCATATAATTTTGCACCCCGGGATATCGCTCGAAATAAACATCGATATAACGTTGAGCCTCATGTCGATCTATTCCCAATTGTGCCGCAAGGCCAAAGGCGGACATCCCATAAATCAAACCAAAATTAATCGCTTTAGCACTTCGACGCTGCTCTGAGGTGACCGCCTCTTGAGGAATTCCAAAGACTTCAGCTGCAGTGGCTCGATGGACATCCAAACCTTCTGAAAATGCTTTCAATAAACTCGCATCCTGTGAAAGATCTGCCATTAATCGTAATTCAATTTGTGAATAATCCGCTGAAATAATCTTATATCCCGGAGGTGCGATAAAAGCTTGCCGAATTTGACGACCTGCTGCCGTCTTAATCGGGATATTTTGAAGATTAGGATCTTGCGAACTCAAGCGACCCGTGGTCGTAACCGTTTGCCGATAAGAGGTGTGAACTCGCCCAGTGAACCTATTAATTTGCTCGGGCAATCGATCAGTATAAGTGGATTTTAATTTACTTAAACTCCGATACTCCAATAATAATTTTGGAAGCGAATAACTTAGCGCCAATTCCTGCAACACATCTTCGGAAGTTGATGGCTGTCCTTTGGGTGTCTTTTTAATCACAGGCAAAGATAATTTTTCATACAGCATTACCTGGAGCTGAGCCGGCGATGCAATATTAAATTCCTGACCCACTTCCTTATATATTTCCTGCTCTAAAATCCCCAATCGATCTTTCAGCACTTCGCTCTGAGCCTTCAATAATTTAGAGTCCACCAAAACTCCACGATACTCCATCTCGGCCAAAATCTTCATCAAAGGCAATTCAACTTCCGTCAAAATCTCAATCATTTTGGAATCTTTAGAAAGCTCAGCCCATAACACTTGATGCAACTGCCCAGTAATGTCCGCATCTTCAGCAGCATATCGAGTCGCTTGCTCCAAATCGATTTGATTGAAACTGAGCTGCTTGACTCCTTTTCCTGCAATTTCTTCGAAGGTAGTTGTTTTTTGATTCAAATATCGAATCGCTAAGGTATCCATATCATGACGTTGATTACCCCCAGTCAACATATAGGATTCTAGCAACGTATCTTGAACTTTGGCTTTCAGATGAATGCCCGCTTTTTCTAATACCTTCCAATCAAATTTTAAATTCTGCCCAATAATCGTTTTATTAGGATCTTCTAATAAAGGTTTTAAGGCTGCAATCACCAATGATTTTTCAAGCTGAGGAGGAGCTCCTAAATAATCATGAGCTAATGGAAGATAAGCCGCCTCACCCGTCTTCATTGAAAATGAAAGTCCTACCCAATCAGCCGTGATGGGGTCTAAGCTACTCGTCTCGGTATCAAATGCAAATTCTGTGACTTGATTTAATTTTTCCAACCAAGCGTCAAAATTTTCCTTGGTTAAAATAGTTTGATAATTGCAATCCGTTTTAGGTGCTGGTATTGGCGCTGAATTTGTTCGGCCTTGAAGCAATACTAACCAATTATTAAATTCTAATTCTTCATATAAGGTTTTTAATTTTTCCTTATCCTCAGGTCCAGGACACAAGACTTCGGGAGCAATGCCAACGGGAATATCGCATTGAATCGTGACCAATTCTTTAGCAATGACTAATTGCTCCAAACTGTCACGAAGATACTCACCCACTTTTCCTTTGATTTCGTTTTTATGTTCTAAAATATTATCTAAGGTTCCATAAGCTTCCAGCCATTTAGCAGCTGTCTTAGGCCCCACTTTCGGGACACCGGGAATATTATCGCTAGTATCTCCGACCAAGGCGAGATAGTCGATCATCTGCAGAGGTGTCACTCCAAATTTTTCTTTAACACCTGCTATGTCTAAAATTTTGTTACTCATAGTGTTAATCAAGGTAATATTTGCATTCACCAATTGAGCAATATCTTTATCACCTGTGGAAATCAGCGTTTTTAACCCATGCTGTTCCGCTTGAATCGCCAGAGTGCCGATCACATCATCCGCTTCCACACCATTGATCGCTATTAGTGGCAATCCTAAAGCTCGAATCAAATCATGAAGCGGTTCAATCTGCACCGCTAATTCATCCGGCATTTGTGCACGATTCGCCTTATAGGCGGGATACAGTTTCTTTCTAAAAGTTTCCCCCTTAGTATCGAAGATTACTGCCATGTGATCAGGTTGATATTCCGCAATCAATTTTTTTAACATATTGATCACACCATAGATCGCACCCGTCGGCATTCCCTTTGATGTCATCAATGGCGGCAGCGCATGATAAGCTCGAAATAAATAAGAAGACCCATCCACCAAAATAAATGGCTTGGTATTGTTAATGCTCATAATTGAGTTCCTGATATTTTTAGTTATTTTGCGTGAGTTATCTACATTTGTCCAATTGCGTATGGCAAATCACGCTGTATTTTTCGGCTAAACGATTTTTTTCAAATCTCACCTGGTTCCCGTGTCAAGCAGAGTGAGGCCTGATACCATTCCGGGATTATATAATAATGTAGGTTAGTCCCAAGCGAAGCGCACTAGTGTCCGGGAAAAATTAGTCATAGGAACCTCCTGCTTTAAGAAATTGATTTTTCCCTTTGCCAGCATCCTTTAGTATCCTATAAAGGGTAGTCCTTTCATAAAGCTTTAAACAAATCATAATCCTTATCTTT
>CAIQCE010000133.1 GCA_903870185.1 uncultured Gammaproteobacteria bacterium | reverse complement strand
AAAGTCTTTCTAGGCCCAGCTCGGCCCTAATATGCCCCTTTTTTAACACCTAAGCAAAAAAGTTCAGTTTTTCTCAATTTCGAGAGATGGCCTTAAGATTTTCTTAATATAAGGATGAGATACTCCCCTCCTAACCGATCAATAGGAGTCATAAAAATGCTCGTTAAAACTACCCATACTAATGTTTTAGATATTGAACATCCCATTTATCAAACTCAGAGCTCAGCTGCTGCTACTCCTGCTGGCGCTGCCGTCGCTACTGCTGCTAGAACAAGCGCGAGCTCAACTTCCGAAATTCGAATTTTATTGACTGAAGGTAACTCAGCACACCTAGAGCTGATGTCTAAACTACCAGCAGCTCTCGCTGCTGCTACAGCATTAAGTGCTGCGGCCGGAGCCATTGAGTCTATTGTTAATCCAATTAGGTCAGCAGCTCCAGCAGGGGCTGGAACTGATACAACTGAGACGGCTAGCGCTGAAGCCAATGAAATAGCAGAAATTATCACTGCTCATGCTTTAGCAGAAGCTAAGGCAGCCATTGCTGCAGTATCAACTCAAGCCGATGCAATATCCAGATTCACAGTCATAGCAGTAGAAGCAGCAAGTCTTGCAGCAAATGCCGCTGTGCGAGATGTAAGAGCCGCTAAAGCAGCGGCAGACACTGCAGAATTTTCAGCAAATGTTCCTGCTAGTATTGCGGGGACTAAAGCAAAAGAATCGAGTGAAATTACTCTGGCTGCAGCCAAGGCAGCTATTAAAGCCAGTGCTTCTCAAGTAGAAAAAACTGATAAGGACTTGGCTGGCCAAACAGCTGCTGCATCTATTCTTAAGATTGCTGAAGCAAGTGCTAAGGCTGCAGTGATTCAAGCTGCTCGAGCTAAAGCAGCAACGACTGTGATTGCAAGAGTGATAGCAAATGCCAAAACGACCACTGAAACTAGAGCAGCACCCGCTCTAAAAACTTTTAAATCAGCTAGTGGTTTGACTTCAGCCTCTCCTTTGAAAATTTTCTTAACTCATATTACTGAAAGTACCTATGGAGATCAGGATAAAGCTATTCCTGCTTTACTATCACATTATTTTCATATGGAAGCGGTTAGACAAAGTGAGTTAACAAATATGGGATTTCGTCCTTTTGGTGCTAGACCTGCTGCAAGTGCAGGCGATGGTGTAACCGCCATTTCAAATCCTTTGCGAACAGTTTCAGAAGCAACAGATGCTAAAGCGAGTGTAGGAGCAGCTGTAGCCGCAACAGTGGTCACTTCAGCAAAACCTATCGAAGGCTTTGAAGAAGGCACACGTGAATTTGAACTGGCTCAGAAATTATGTTTCTTTTATTACAACCATTTAGGCTTAAGTGAAAGCGATATAGAAAAAGCATTGATTCGATACCTAGAAGATCACTCTATGAAAGGATTTCCAGAAGGATTCTTAAATAAATTGATCCATACTGCCGTGCGATTTAAGGGGGGCTACTTCCATCCTTTATGGATGATTTTGCCTGATAAGCTTGATCATCTAATAATGAAAAAACTAAGTCAAAATGCTGCAGCTCATATTAATCAGCAGTTAACTGAAGTAAAGAATTTAGCTAAGCAGGCATTTCTAGCAGGCTCTGTTAATTATAATGCCATCTTCACCACACCCTCTTTTCGAGCCAAAATAGCGAGCTTGACGACCTTAATAGATAGCTGCAATAGCAAGTCCGCAGTATCTAAATTAATCAAAGACCAATGCAGATTGTATGAAGTTCCCTATACCTATTCACCGGCTGAATTTAGACTGCCGCCGTTTGTTTTTGGCCACAACTTACTTCCAAACTTTATTGAAACTGTGAACAAATCTTCTCGAGAATTCGTCGAACCTGAAAGTTCAGCTTATCTTAAGGTGCTGAAGGGTATATTGGAAACTTGGGGACAAAGACCTACACCTGCAAGTACAACAGTCGTTCGAAATCCTTTGCAAGCAGTGCCAGAAATGAGACTAACAGGCGCTTCAGCAGAAGCGGCTCACAATCCTTTTGGTGCAGCAACAAGTGCTCGTGCAGACCGTGTAGCCTCAATGCGCTTATCACAATCATCGGCAGCAGCAGCCGTTGCACCCAATCCTATGCAAGCCGCAGGTGCGGCAGCTGCAGCACCGAGCCCTCGTGCTGCTACTCCACGTAGTCCATCCATGCTTTCGGAAGCAAGAGAGAGACTTGAACAGGACCCTCTGCAAGCTGCACTCACACTAGCAACAGCGACAGGCGGCGGAATAGCTGCTACTGTGGCAATTATGGCTGGTCTATTCCAATCACGGTCGGGAGCAACAAGCCCCCGAACAGGAGCAGCAGGAACCGCTGCTTCTCCAAGCCCTTTGCATACTACAGCAAGGACAGGTCTAGTCGATTCAAAAGCAGCCGCTGCAGACGACACTACCGTTGTTAAAAGTCCATTACGCGCAGCCACACAAGCAGCAGCAGGGACTGGTGGAACGGATGAAGGCGCTGAACAACATAATCCTTTTGGTCCAGCAACAACAGGGCCTAAGGCATAAAGGATTGTTAGACCGCGCTGTCGCTTGTCACTAAGCCGTCGTCCCGCGACTTGTTCGCGGGATCCAGTTAATATAGGTATAGGTGGTCAGGCTGCGCTTCTCAGGCCCGACATCCTGTCTACATTCTTCTTACTGTGGCACGCATTGAAGCCATAACTGCTCCAGCTTTATCTCGTTCCGACAAATGTGGCAGCAACCATGATAAAGATGAAGCCTCAGGCGCTGCTACTGCAGCAGTTCCAGGCAATGGCAGATGTCCCAATATACTTAATGTTTGAACTAAAGCTGCCGTGAAGGTCCCGCGAACTGTATGTCGAGAAGCACTCATGAAGTTTTCAGGCAAGCTCACGCTAACTGACGTTTCCTCTTTTGATAGTGCATAAGTAATACCAAATAAAACACACTGATTTTTCAAAATTCGAGTCAATTCAGCGATAGAATGACAGCTATCAATGGCCTTATAAACTGCTCTAGCCCTATTATTATGGTGGTGATTAAATAGGCTAAATTTAAGGGGATGAATATAAGTTTTAAGAGCGCTTTTCGCTTCTGCCTTTCCAGTCACTAAAATATCAAAGGGAACCCCAAATTCCTTCAATAAGTTACATTCAGCATTATCTGGCAAGAGCATGGAAAGTGGATAAAAATCTGAGAGCAAATGAAATCTCACAGGAGTATTTAAAAATCGAGGCCAATTGAAATCGGCTGGCATCATTGCAAGACCGTTTAAACTAAAATAATCTCGAAAGTCCAGCCTAATTTGCTTCTCGCTTAACCCCAAATGAAAATAATAAGATGCGCACAACGACTGCGCTAAATTAGCTTCAGGAGAACGCGCTGGAAATGGAAGAGCAGAGCTAGAGGCAGCTGCTTCTTCTAGATTGCGCTGAGCAGAAGCCACAAACAATGCTTCTAATTGCGTTTGGATAGCCTCCCTATTTCTATGTTCTTCATCCGTATCAAGCTCCACCTTCAAATCAGCATGATAACCAAAATCAAAACCTGTCATTAAATCTTTCTGAACAGGATTACGCATGCTGAGTAAAATCTTTTGTTCTTCTCGTTTTTTCGTCGGTCCTGGTCCTGCAAAGCTCCTATTCAATGCTCTCATTGCAGCATCGAGTGGAGGAGCAGATTCAAGTGTAGCTTTAGCACTCGACCTTGACGAACCGGATTGTTCACCGCGAGCAGCAGGTATAATAGAGGCCAGTGCAGAGCGTAATTCAAAGATTATGTCTTCTTGATTTAAAATATTTGTATAGACTTCAGTGGGCATTCTTCACTCCTGGCTGATAGTGACTTTTCTCAAAAGATTAAGGAAACCTTAAATCTTGAAATTAAGAGCCAATCTAACACTTTGAAATAAAAAATCAATTTAGAATTTTTTTAATATTTCCTTAAGCTCCATTGGTTATTCTGTATCTATAGAATAAAAAAGAGGAAGAAAATAATGAACATGTTATTTAAAAATGATGCGAACACTCTAGCAAGGGTTTCCATGAGAATGAGAATGCATGATGAATATCAAAGTGGCTTCTCTATGCCTGAAAATCTAGGCGAATATTTGGCTGACGATGAATTCTTCAGCCCAGACGATTCTCCTCAAGCCTAAGCCTCTTTCTGGGAACTCATGTTCCCAACCCCAATTTCCCCAGTTCAGACCTTAAACCGCTGAAACCAAAATACCCAAAGCGCAAGCCGAGGGTATTTTTTTATTGCTCGCTTGAGAGGAACGTCTCATTAATTTGAGGGATGTCGCGGTCATGGATGACAAGGAGCGCCAAGGGCAGGGCAGCCCGTTCCCGAAAATAATGAGACGTTCCTCTCAAGCGAGCAATACAGAACCCTAAAACAACCAACTCTACATTTAAGAAAGAGGCTATGCTATCATACCCAACCCAAACTAATTTAAAGAGAATTTCAGCATGCATTACCTGGCCCACTACGCCTTCTTCCTCGCCAAAACCTTCACACTCGCGCTTATTATTCTAAGTCTAGTTGCCGCCATCTTAGCCCTCTTCAGCAAAGGGAAAGACTCACAAGGCACTTCCAAACTCAAAATCAAAAAACTCAATGAAATCTATAATGAAACCCAAGAAGCCATACAGTCCGAAGTCTTGAGCAAATCCATGCTGAAAGACTTAAAAAAATCGGCTAAGAAACGTGCTAAAAAAGAAGCCAAAACTGAAGATCAAAAACCCCGAATTTTTGTGATTAACTTTGAAGGCGACATCAAAGCCTCGGCCGTCAGCTCTTTGAGTGAGTTAATCACCGCTATCTTACTCAGCGCACAACCTAAAGATGAAGTCTTGTTGCGCTTAGAAAGCGCGGGGGGGATGGTCAACGCTTATGGTCTTGCAGCTTCACAACTTCAAAGATTAAAAGATGCCAAAATTAAACTCACGGTCTCGATCGATAAAGTAGCAGCAAGTGGCGGTTATCTGATGGCTTGTGTAGCTGACCAAATCTTAGCAGCCCCTTTCGCAATTATTGGTTCCATCGGAGTGATTGCTCAGCTTCCCAATTTTCATCGATTCCTAAGCAAACAATCCATCGATTTTGAACAAATCACGGCGGGCGATTATAAACGAACCCTTTCCCTATTCGGTGAGAACACCGAGAAAGGCCGTGAAAAACTTCAAGAAGAAGTGAACGATACTCATGAATTATTTAAATCTTATATTCAACGCTACCGTCCCGATATGGATTTAAATAAAGTCGCTACGGGAGAACACTGGTTCGCAACCCGAGCCATGGACTTGGGATTGATCGATCATTTAAAAACCAGCGATGATTATTTACTCGCCGCTCGAGACCATGCAAAATTATACGAATTGCAATATAAGACCAAACAACCTCTCGCTAAACGACTTGGTCTCGCTGCTGATGCCGTAGTCGCTAAAATCTTTCAAGGTCGAGTCAACACTGGGAGTGATTACCTCTAATGCACGCTCACGCCAAACCTGCTCATCGAGTCCTGTGTATTGCGATTGCTTTCATTCTCAGCTTCGCCATTATTGAAGGCTTCGGAGGTTGGTGGGCAGGCTCACTCGCATTAATGGGTGATGCGGGGCATATGGCCTCTGACTCTGTGGCACTTGGCATTTCGGCATTTGCAGCTTGGTTTGCTTTAAAACCACCCTCTGATAAACATACTTATGGATTGGGAAGAGCCGAAGTGATTGCCGCTTGGTTTAGCTCACTCTTGATGATTATAATTTCACTTGGGATTATCTTCGAAGCTTTTCAACGATTCCATGACCCTAGCCCAGTTAAATCTAACACCGTTATTATTATTGCCTCGTTAGGATTGATCACCAATTTATTTGTCGCTTGGCTCTTGAGTCGCGGGGAACAAAATCTGAATACTCGAGCCGCTATTTTACATGTGGCGGGAGATGCGCTGGGCTCACTCGCGGCTTTGGCTTCTGGTATTGTCATTCACTATACAGGCTGGCTTAAAATCGACCCGATCCTCTCCATCGTAATTGCCATTTTAATTTTATTTTCGAGCATTCAACTTTTAAGAGAAACTTTTTGTGTGCTAATGGAAGGCGTGCCAGCCCATATTGATCTTAAAGCTGTGGCTCAAAAAATGATGAGCGCTGGAGGAGTAAAAGCAGTACACGATCTTCATATCTGGACCTTATCTTCTGGCATGGTGGTTTTATCAGCACACATCGACATCGATAATTTAAATCAATGGGAATCGATATTGCCTCGACTAGCTCAATTACTCAGAAATGAGTATCATATTGAACACATTACCCTGCAACCTGAACCGAATGTTCAAGTTTTAAAATTTCAACCCATTAAATCCTGAAGAACGGAGAATTTTATGGATAACTTAAAATCTTT
>CAIQCE010000132.1 GCA_903870185.1 uncultured Gammaproteobacteria bacterium | reverse complement strand
CTTCAGGATTGGATATTAAGTTTGTTCGTTTCGCTTTCCCTTCTGCTCAACCGGATCAATTTGATACGTTGCTTGACGCCATTATTTCTGCAAAACCAAAATTGGTCTTTCTTGAAGCAGATCTATTTGTGTTAAGCCCAATTAAGAAGAGAGAGATATTTTCAAGGCAATTTTCACGGGATGTAAATAATGCAGTTCTAAAATTTATTTTTCATTATTTTGTTTTTTTTGAAAATTTTAAATTTTCAGTCGAAAATTCAGAAGATATATTTGTAAATAATATTCAAGAAGATTCAGTGTTGAGTAGTACTGTTTTAAAGCCGTTAACAAGTTACTCAATAAGAGTTGTTTTATCAAATCCAAATTTTTCGCATAAATATAAAGAATTTATTGATAAGGCCCATCAAAATAAAATCCATGTTGTTTTGATTTCTATGAGTCGTTCTGCTGAGCTCACTCGCTTATATGGTTCGAATTTTATTGAAAAAAAAGACTCTTCTGTTAAAAGTCTTTCAAAGCAATATGACTTGGATCTGTGGTCTTTTCCTAGTCAGTCTCTAAAATATTATGCGGATGGGGCGCATTTGAACAAATATGGTCGTATCATATTTGTTAGGTGGTATTTAAATAAGGTTAAAAATGAATTCCTGGTTAATTAATAATTTCCAAATTGGTATTTTTTTATGGCTTATTGGCACTACTTTGATTTATTTTATACTTCCAAAGCGCTGGAGTCTTGATGGAATATCCCTAAGTACTGCATTATTTTTAGCTTTTGCATCACCATTTTCTCTTTTATGGCTATTGCTGAGCTCATTATTAGTATGGTTCAGTTTGAAATATAAGCATAAAAATATGAAAATTTATGTTTTTGTTGTTTTGTTGGTTTCACTTGTATTTTTGGTTTATCAGTATACTGTCCAGGATGGCCTGGCTTCACTAGGTCCAGTTGTTTTTCTGGGGATTTCTTATTATACCTGCAGGCACATTCACGTTCTAGTAGAGGCTTATAAGGGAATGATTGGTGCTATTCACCTTAGAGACTACCTGCATTACCAATTATTTCTTCCTGTTCTTATGGTAGGGCCTATTCATCGATACCCCCATTTTCAGCGTGAATGTCAGAGGCGATATTATTCGTGGGGCAATGCTATAGAGGGTCTAGAGCGAATATTGTATGGCTATGCAAAAGCAGTTCTGATTGGGGCATATCTATTACGGTTTAAGGCAGATACAATTCTTCATATCTATTTAACTCCAGGGATTGCATTAAATTTCGTAACTTCAGCTAATGATTGGTTGGTTTTATATGCTGTGTTTAGTGGTTATGTAGATGTGGCTCTTGGATTTTCTCAAATTTGGGGTCTCAAGCTGGAAGAGAATTTTAACTGCCCATATCTTGCCAAAAATTTAATTGATTTTTGGCAAAGATGGCATATTACATTATCAAGTTGGTGTAAAGATTATATTTATATGCCTGTACTTGCATATTCAAGAAGTGCTGTTTTAGCTATTATATTGGCCATGATGGGTATAGGTGTATGGCATTCTTTAAGCTTTTATTATCTATTATGGGGCATGTACCAGGCTCTCGGAATTATTTTATGTCGTGTTTATCAACGTAATGATTTTCTAAGGCTGATTAAATTGCCTGCTCCTTTAAAAAATTTTATAACCATTGGAGCCACTTTTATGTGGTTAATATCTGCAAAGCCTGTGTTAGCTTTTTTTTTGACTAAATTAGGATAGTATTCATGACTAAAACATATTTTTTCCTATTAAGATTTTTACCTAAAAGTTTGGTTTATATTCTTTTGTATCTTTGGTATACAGGCTTGATTATTCTAATCATATCCTATAGCTCTATCAAATCTCCTGAAATTATTTACTTTGGCCATTAAAAAATGATAACAAAATTTTTAAATTATCTTGGTTGTGTATTATGTAATAGTCAGCTTCAATGGGATGAAATTCATCAAGAAGAAGGATGGTTGCATTGCGCTAATTGTGCTATATCGATCCCAGTGATTAGTGGATTTCCAATGTTCAATGAGCCATCTATGGGTAGCTCTCTTAAGGATTTTAATGTTATAAAGGCCCGTATTCTTTCTGAGAGTGAGGTGTCATCCTCTCCTTTTTTCAATGCTGAGCCAATGCTTATAAAAGATCCTTATCCAGCCTTTCAACCCTTTAATGAGTCTGGACGTTCGTTGACTTCAGTTATTGAAAATGCAAAAAATTACCTTAAAGCTGGGGATGTGATTCTTGATGTTCACAATTATATGGGATGGACTGGTGCTTGGCTTGCTAGTCTATTTCCCGATCAGCTTGTGATTTCAATTGCTGAAGGGAATATTGGTCCTATGGGCTATTCTGGATTTTTTAATGGGCAAAATATGAGTGTTAGGCCCAAAAATTTATTAATTTTATTTTCCTCATTAAAGCAAAATTTTCCTATTAAAAATCGTGCTATTCGTTTTTTATATGCTTATGATAGTATTCATTTTTATCCGCAATTAAGTTTCATTAATCGTTGTTTATTTGCTTGTTCTGATGATGGGGTGCTAGCATTCCCTCATGTCCATCTTGCTAATAATGAGCCAGAGCCATATTTTGTTCGAGGAGGAGATCTCCATTTGGGTAAAGACTATCAAGATTGGTTTGATAAAAGACTGAAAAATACAAATTATCGAGTTTTAGTAAAAAGCGAGAAAGATTTATTTCTAGAAAGTAATATACCTGGCTTTGATTGGCATACAGATCCTATGACATCTCATTATAATGGGGTTATTTTGATTGCAAATAATAAGTTTTTACTTGATTTAGAAAAGCCAATTTCTCAAAAGATATCACATGAAAGTCAGTTAATCCCCAATCCATTATTAATACTGAATCCTTTGAATAATAGGATTTCTATTTGTGAAAAAAATCTTGACGGTCAGGTAGGTCCCTTGCTAGATCAGCATCCTCTATATCGTGATTATCTTGAAATAAATTTACCTTTAGCTTTAAACGCTGAAATGATTCAAGCTTTAGTACTTTCAGAGCATGGACTAAGTGTGTCTGAAATTCTGGCTCATAATA
Organism: uncultured Gammaproteobacteria bacterium; assembly: GCA_903870185.1. Classification (GTDB taxonomy): domain Bacteria; phylum Pseudomonadota; class Gammaproteobacteria; order Coxiellales; family Coxiellaceae; genus CAIQCE01. The sequence continues at coordinate 8,513 of CAIQCE010000132.1, read as the reverse complement.
TTAGTATAGAGACCATTAATACTCTTATTAATTTTGATATTCTTGCGCCAATTTCAAAAGACAGTGGGCTTTTTAATCTTCAAAGACATTTTAATAATTGTAACAGTATATTCTCTAATGATTTTTTAACTTGTTGGAAGGGGTGGGCTGGAGAGCCAGAGTCCTCAGAGGCTATCTATTTTAGAGAGACTCCAATGACTCGTATTGAAGCTGATCTCTTAGTACGGACAATTTGTGCATATTATAAAAATTCTAAATGGGGAGAGGCTCAAAACATTTATTTTTTAAATCCAATTTCACCCGATATATTTTGCTTGATTGCTGCAAGTTATTTAATGGGGCTAAGGGTTTGTATTGGGGGTTCAAAATCGATTAATGAGAATGATATCTGTGTTCATTGTGATAATGATACAATTTTAATAACTCAATCCTCCACCCAACTTTCCATTAGCTTGGATGAAATATTGGAGATATATCTTTATTCACCATTAGAGGCCATCGAACCTCTAGAAAAGCTGCAGAAGGTTGAATGGATTAAGCTAATGAATATGCCAACTTTAGTACTTAAATAGACGATCAGGATTTACCTTGTTATTGGCGACAACCCTACTTGAGATATACGAGTTTGTATTCTAGCAATCCTTATGCTAAGCTCCCCAACCTACTGATTATTCTACGAGAATTTTATGCCCAATTTAGACAAATTCAAAGCCCTAGGCCTATCCCAAGATGTATTAAAAGTCCTAGAGCGCAAAGGCTTTGAAGAGCCATCTCCTATACAGGAGCAGGCTATCCCTCTGATTTTAGAAGGGAAATGGGATTTAATTGCTCAAGCCCAGACGGGGACGGGTAAGACAGCTGCTTTCGGTATTCCCTTATTAGAAAAATTAAAATCCGCCAAGGGTGCTATACAAGCTTTGATTTTAGTCCCGACTCGTGAGTTGGCTATTCAGGTCGCTGAAGAGCTAGGATCCTTGAGAGTTAATAAATCAGTAGAAATAGTACCTATCTATGGTGGTCAATCGATGCAGGAACAATTGCGTCGACTTAAGAAGGGTAAGGACATTATCGTTGCTACTCCTGGTCGTTTAATCGATCATCTACAAAGAAAGACGATTAATCTTTCAGAACTTAGTTATGTGGTTTTAGATGAAGCTGATGAAATGCTGAGAATGGGCTTTATTGATGATGTTGAGACTATTCTAAAAGCAGCACCTAAAGAACGTAGAACTTTCTTATTTTCAGCGACTATGCCGAAGCCGATTTTGAATATCACTGATAAATATATGCGAGATAAAAAAATCGTCTCAGTGAAAAAAGAACAGCTTTCTAGCAATCTGACTGAACAGATTTATTTTGAAGTGAAAAAAGGTGATCGATTTGATGCCTTGTGTAGAATTATTGATTTTGAAGATGAATTCTATGCCGTGGTGTTCTGCCGAACTAAGCTTGATGTAGATGATTTGTCGAAGCAACTTTTAGGTCGTGGATACACGGTTGAAGCTCTTCATGGAGATGTGTCTCAAAATATTCGTGAACTTCGATTGAAGAAATTTAAAGAGAAAAAGGCTAATATTTTAGTCGCAACCGATGTCGCTGCTCGCGGTATTGACGTGAATAATCTAACTCATGTGATTAACTTTGCATTACCTCAAAGCGCTGAAACTTATGTGCATCGAATCGGAAGAACCGGCCGAGCTGGAAAGCAAGGTGTTGCGATTACCTTTATTACTCCGAGTGAATATCGAAATCTGACGGCGATTAAACGAGTGACTCAGGCTGATATTCGTAAAGGTCAGTTGCCGAATTTGAAAGATATTTTGAAGACTAAAGTTAAACGTATTCAACAAGCTTTAGATGCCATTTTAGCTGATGGAGTTAATCCTAATTATTCCAGTTTAGCCAAGGATCTTATTCGGGATAATGATCCGACTCTTATCGTTTCAGCTTTATTGCAGCAGTCTTTTCAAGCGGAGTTGGGTGATTTTGATTCTCACTCACAATCTCAGTCTCAGTCTAACAATCAGCGCCATGATTCTTCTGATTCAGAATCAGTGGATAAATCAGGAACAACTCGATTATTTGTCGCTTTAGGTAAAAAGGATCAAATGTCTCCGCAAAAAGTGATTCGCTTTATCACAAAAAATATGGATATGAATCCTAAGCGAATTAAGGAAATTGAAATTTTCGATACTTTCTCTTTTGTGACTGTGCCTTTCAAAGAAGCTGAGTTAATACTCAATGCTTCACGTAAGGAAGCGAAATCGAAAGGAAAACGTCAGTTGATTGAAAAAGCTAAGTAGTCGCAGAGATGTGCTAAGTTTTCATCTAACTTATGTGAACCTAGTCTTATAACCCAGCTTTAGCCTCTAATGTACCACTAAGAGGCTCTCGCAATTCATCTATGAATGAATATTTTGGGGGAAGTGATGAAATATGAGACTATAATTTAAGTTTCATTTCAGCACGATGGGGTACTGCAGTAAATCGAGTTGGTGCAGTCAATTTTTTGACTGCTTTTCTGGTTCGTGTTTCTCCAAATTTAAAAATACCTCGATGCGTGGCAAAAATAGCGCCTAATCCTGTTGCAGGATTTTTTGCAGCTCTAATAAGTTCAGCTCCTTCTGTAGTATCAGCTATTCCACATAAGGCTTCATAGAAGCATTCTTTATGGGCTATTGCATAGGCATTTTGTGCTGCTCGTGCTGCTGCATAGGCTGCTTTTTGATCATGAGAAGAAGGGCCTTCTTCTAGCCAAAGAGGTAGGAGTAGCTTAAATTGTTCGATCCTTAATTTATTGACGGTATTCGTGTTTCCCCAGAACTTAGCTCCTCTGGGCTGATGGAAAATTTTCCCGAGTGGGTGCTTGGGATTCAGCGCTTTTTCTAAAATGGCTAAATTCTCTTCCTCATATTCATCTAATGTAAACCTTAATTGGTCAAATAATTCCTCTTTATGGGCTAATATGTCCTCATTAGATAAAGGTTTTGCATCAGCCTCGCCCATAACACATCGATGAATAAAATCGGCGCGATCTATAAATGACTGATTAAATGAATTAAGGTGCCTGGCTCCAAAATTCATTTATGGATCCTCTGGTCAAGCCAGAGGACGACGGCTTAGTGCCAAGCATTAGCGCAACCTAATAAACTAACATCTTCTTTTATTAGGTATCACAAAAGAATGAGATTGGTAGGTTGTTCTGGTGGCACGGGTTGGCGCAAAAAATTTCAGGCATCCTGAGCCAAAAGATGGTTTGGATTCTTCGGAAGGCTTTGAGGCTAAATCCCCTAGGCTTCTTCGTGTTGGAGATCCTTCATTGCTGGGTGTGTCAGATTTAGAAGTGGGGGAGGACTGATTAGAACGAAATGCTTTTTTAATTGCAACTACAATGATTAGAGAGGCGAGTAACCCAAATAATCCTACTGCTGAAAGAATCCCAACAATACCTGTGCAGCAGGTGCAACTTAATATCATCGAATTAAAAATCACGCTGGGAGGAAATCCCGAGGCAAAATTAAAGACCAGTGTAGTAGCGAGCAATATTGAGAAGGTGCACAAGCTCATTAAACTGATGGAGATGATTTTTTGAGCTAAAGATTTTTGTTTCCAACTTAGTTGTATTTTCTTCCAGAATGTCAATTTTGGATTAAATTGTTTTTCGATTTGGTAACTCAGTCGCATGGCATTTAACAATACAAAAATAGATGAGAATCCCATAATCGCACTAGCCATAATAGGGTTTAGTAAGACTCCAAATGCTGGAAAAAAAACACCAGTAGCTAGGAGGATGCTGATAAAGTTATAGATAAAAGCCCAGCTTAAATTTTGAATCAAATTGTTTCGAGTAGAACGCGCTAGGTTGATCGCTTTAATAATGGATCCTAATTCAGGATTTTTAAAGCTTAAGTTGGCGACACTGGCTGCATGAGTCCAGGCACCGATGGCTACCGCGACATCGGCTTTTTTAAGCGCTGGCATATCATTGATGCCATCTCCTACCATCCCAATAATCGAACCATCTTTTTTTTGTCGAATAGATTCAATAAATTCAGCTTTTTCAATGGGTGATTTTCCATATTGAACTTCTATAATTTTAATATAGTCTTCATTTTCAAAGCGATCTGCAATGCTTTTAGCTGTTAATTCATTGCTGCCTGTTAGCATAATGATTCTGCTATTTAGAGATAAAGCTCTAATAGTATCAATAGCATCGGGTCTTAAAGTTTCTTCTGTGATAATGATAGCGATACACTTTCCATCGACAGCCAGAAAGGTCGGTGTTTTGCCTTGCATCGCCATCTGATCGGCTTGGAATTTAAGTTGATGAGGAATAGTGATAGCAGGATCTTTATTGAAATATTGTTCATTTCCAAGCTGAATTAATGGCCCATCTTTAATTTGTTTGCAAATTTCATTCGGAGAAAATTTTCCGACTGTGCTAGATTTCAGTAAGGGTAGATTCTTTTTTTTGGCTTCTGCGACTAAAGCTTTTGCGATGGAATGTTGTGAATCTTTTTCAGCACTGGCAGCCCATTGCAGCAGTTGGTCTTGTGTGTAAGCCTCATCTTCACCCATAATTTGGTTGAGTGTCATTTCTCCTGTTGTGAGGGTTCCTGTTTTATCAAAAATCCAGGTGTTCACTTGGGGCAGGTTTTCAAGTACTTGAGCATTGTGAATCAAAATCCCATTTTTAAAAGCCTCATTAATAGCCACGGTGCCAGAGTAAGGGGCGAGTGCTAAGGCACAGGGGCAGGCACATAATAAGACCGATAAAAAGACCGTTATCGCATAGCCCAGCATGGGAGCGGGTCCCAAGAGTAACCATAATAAGGCTGAAATGAATGCAATCGCAATAATAATGATACTAAAGTATCGAGAGGCTTTTTGAGCCAAGGAAACTGTGAAGGTTTTAGTATTCTGAGCTGCTGCAATATGATGACGTAATTTATTGAGTGTGCTAGAGGCACCATCACAATTAGCTTGTATGATGACTTCCTGAGTGCCTTCTACTTGTGGGAGATATAGAGTCCCTGCAAAAACTTTGCTTGCTTGACGTTTGGTTACGGGATTTGCATCACCGGTTAAACATTCTTCATCAGTGCTGATGATCGCCTCAGTAATAATAGTGCCATCGATGGGGAATCGTTTGCCTGCTCTTACTAGGATTCGATCACCTTTTTGAATCGTTCGATAGTCGACTGTTTTATAATCATCATCGGTAAGGTCAGAGGCTTGAGTTATGACATAGCTTTCATTAAGTATTTCAACCTTATCAGGCTGTAAATCATGAAAGACCTCTCCCACTTGGGCGACTTCTTTAGCAATTTTATTGCTGGCTTCTTCTTTTAAAGCCCTTCCTAAATTTACAATGGCGAGAATCATGACAGAGGCACATAAGAATAAATGGCTTCCTCCAGGTATGAGGGTAGGAACTGCGATCATAAGTATGGAAAATATCCAGGCACTTAGGGTCCCGAGAGTCAGCAGGGTATTCATGTCGGGATTTTTTAAATGACTGAAAGCTAATTTAAAATATTCTCCCCCACTGTAAATCATGACACCGAGTGTGACTAAGGCAATCACGATATGAATCGTTAGTCCGATGGTTTGTGTCGGTCCTGGAAGCACTCCCAAGAGATCAATAATCATCAGTGGAATACCTAGAAGGCTGGCCACCCAGAATCGTTTCCAATATTTTTGAGGACTGTTTGTTTTCACGCTTAAGGGGTCATTAGCCCTGATCATTCTTTGCCCTGAATCTTTTACTTCAGTAATAATAGGATCTAATTCTTCAATCGGGCAAAAGGCATTTACGATGGCTGTTTTAGTGGCAGGATTGGCATTAATGGAGGCAATTTTATCAGGATGATCTTTGAAAATTTCTTCAATATTAAAAGTGCAAGACCCACAATGGACATCTGGGAGTTCGTAGTAGTAAGTGTGAATGGATTTAGGCATAAGACAGGCTTCTATAAATCTACTTAATTGGGCCATCATAGAGTTGGCGACATCTTAGGTCAAGCTACCCATATCAGTTTTAAGAGGTTATGATAGTGGATATTTGCCCACTTGGAGTCTCGGATGAAAGCCTATTTGTCTTTAGAGGATTTATTTAAAAAAATTTCTGATTTAGCTCACTTGCACAGTATTTTGCATTGGGATGAAGCCGTCATGATGCCAGTGGGTGGAGGGAAAGCTCGTGCTGAAGCTTTGACGACGCTCAGTACGCTTCGCCATCAACTTTTGGTAACCTCCCAAACGGCCGATTGGATTTCAGAGGCAAAATCAGAAGAGCTTCAAAATGATTGGCAGCGAGCTAATTTAAAGAAAATGGAGCGAATTTATTTGGAGTCCACCGCTATTCCTGAGGATCTTTTGACTCGCTTGACTAAGGCCACGATCCATTCTGAACAGGCTTGGCGTGTGATGAGGGCCGATAATAATTGGAAAGATTTCGCCCCTCACTTTACTCAGGTTTTAGCGCTTAAGCGTGAAAAAGCCCAGCGATTGGGTGATCTCTTTAAATTAAGCCCTTATGACGCATTATTGGATAGTTTTTCCCCAGGCGTCAGCCAAGCCTTGATTGATCCTATTTTTGCAGAGCTAAAGCGATTTTTACCCACATTTATTCCACAAGTGATCGAACATCAAAAGCAATTTCCTATCGAACCATTGGTTGGGGAATTTGAGATTGAAAAGCAAAAAGCCTTGGGTCAAGAAGTGATGAATACAATGGGCTTTAATTTTGACCATGGGAGACTCGATGTCAGCCATCATCCTTTTTGTGGAGGAGTGTCAGAAGATGTGCGTATTACCACTCGTTATTATACCGATAGTTTTATAAGAGCTTTGATGGGGATTACTCACGAAACAGGCCATGCACTTTATGAGCAGCATCGTCCCAAAGAATGGATTCATCAGCCAGTAGGGCATGCTCTAGGAATGATGGTTCATGAGAGCCAATCTTTGTTAATGGAGATGCAGGCTTGCAGAAGTCCTGAATTTAGCCGTTACTTGACACCTTTATTAACAAAGTATTTTGGTGACCAAAAAGCATTTACTCCTGAAAATATTTATCAGATGAATATTGAAGTCAAGGCAGGCTATATTCGAGTCGATGCAGATGAGGTTCATTACCCTTTGCATGTGATTTTGCGGTATGAGTTAGAGCAACAAATGATTGAGGGCAGTCTTGAGGTAAAAGATTTGCCGGAGGCTTGGGATCAAGGGATGAAGGAATCTTTCGGTCTATCGACTGCAGGTAATTATAGAGATGGCGTTATGCAGGATGTTCATTGGCCAGCTGGCTTGATGGGTTATTTCCCAGCATATACTTTAGGTCGATTGATGTCAGCGCAGCTCTTTAGTTTTGCATTAAAAGCAGAGCCTCATTTGATGCAATCTATTGAATCAGGTGATTTCTTGCCTTTAGTGGGTTGGCTAACTCAGCATGTTCATTCTAAGGGTTCTTTATTGGATACTCCTGAGTTATTGATTCAGGCAACAGGTGAGCCACTCAATGCTCGATATTTTATTGAACATTTACAAAAACGCTATGGATGAACATGAAAAATTTTTTGTTACACTTGAAATCAATTTTTACGCAAGATAATTCAGAGCATGATCCAGGCATAGTTGATCGAAAGGTTAATCTTTATCATTATCCTAAGCTGGATATGAATCATCCATTGGGTCCTAATATTCGACTAACCTTGGGTGATCTTCATGGAAATTCATTAAATCTGTTATATTTTTTAATTCGCCAAGGTGTGGTGAATAATTTAAGTGAAAAGGATTATGAGAATTTTTCTAAGATATATCAAAAATCTGTTGGTGAGCTTAATGAAAATGATCTTCGAGATTTTAAAGGAATTTTAGATAAAATTTCCATCAATGAAGTTGAAAGGATTTGTTTGATTGGAGATGTGCTCTGTGATCGAGGACAAAATGATTTTTTTACCCTTTTGATATTAAATCGCTTATGGGAACTTTCACTTCCATTGGAGATCATGATTTCCAATCATGATCTTGCTTTTTTTCAGTCATATGAGGCTTCATCAGAGTTGATTATTGATTCCCTTTCAAAAGAAATCTTTGGGAATTCTCAAGATCAATCAATGTTAAATTTAGCTCAATTGTTAAGAAAATTTCCGGCAGAAATACCATTGATCCAATCTACAATTGAACGATATAAGACTCAATTGAAAGCTTTAGATTATTCATTTGATGAGCATGGTTCTGAAATTAATATCTACTCGCATGCTCCTATTGGACTTCAAGTGATTCGTGCCTTGGCAGATCGATTTGAGGTTGTTTATCAAGATCAGTCATCTCAAGATTTAGCGAGAACGATAGATTCTATTAATTATCAATTTTCTTTAGGTGTTGAGTCGAGCATCAGCAACCTCTTTGATCCTGGAAAAATTTTAATGGCATCAAAGTTTTCTGGTGCAGATCCCTTAAAAGCCCCGCTGGAATTTTTAATTTGGAATAGAAAATATTATTTTTTG
>CAIQCE010000131.1 GCA_903870185.1 uncultured Gammaproteobacteria bacterium | reverse complement strand
GGCCAAGCTATAGAATCAGAAAATAATGTTCACAGAAATGATTTAAGTTTGCACGAAACCATTATGAAAACAATCAGCAATAGTCAAAATTGGTTAGGAGGTTTATATACAACCTTCATGAATTTACCTATATTTTTATTTGGAGCGATGTGGGGCAGTCTGTATTTAGTGCAGGTTAGAGATCTGTCTCGCCCCGATTCTACATGGGTGACTTCGATGCTTTTTATTGGGACTATACTCGGCTCTCCTTTTATGGGTTGGTTGTCAGATCGATTAGGTCGTAGAAAGAGCCCCATGATTATCGGTGCAGTTATTTCCTTGTTAATTATGCTGTTGATAATTTATTCGAAAGATCTGAATTTAATGCAGCTATTGATTCTATTTTTTGCCTTGGGGTTTGTTACGAGTACGCAAATCATCAGTTATCCTTTGATCGCCGAGAGCAATCCACTGTCATTAACGGGTAGTGCAGAAGGGTTAGCATCTACCTTAATTATGGCGGGCGGATTTACACAGCCATTTTTTGGATATTTGATGGAGCTCAAATGGGATCATAAAATGGTAGAAGGTTTGCCCGTTTATTCATTCAATGATTATCAGCTAGCATTAATGATTATGCCCATTGCCTTTATTATGGCTCTAGCTATATCCCTTATGATTAGAGAAACTCGTTGTAAAGCTTATCAACATGATTAACTTGAGTTAAGAAAATGGCACATGGAACGACTACACTAGTGGAACCAAGAGCTTCATTAAAAGCTTGGGTAGTTTGCTTGGGCGCTGCTTTGTTTTTTTTCTATGAATTCATACAGATGAATATGTTCAATGTGATTAGTATTCCATTGATGCATGAATTTGGAATCAGCGCTGCTCAATTGGGTTCGATGTCTGCTTATTATTTTATTGCCAATGTACTATTTTTATTTCCTGCTGGGATTATCCTCGATAGGGTATCGGTTAAAAAAGTGATACTCGTGTCATTAGCGTTGAGTGTTTTAGGAACTGCTTTATTTTCATTTTCTCATAGCCTCACATGGGCAACATTTTTTCGATTTTTAACAGGCATTGGGGGTGCATTCTGTTTTTTAAGTTGTCTTCGGTTAGCTTCACGTTGGTTTCCGGCTCGGCAGATGGCTTTGATCACCGGTTGTATAGTAACGATGGCGATGTTAGGAGGGGCCGTCGCGCAAGCGCCCCTAGAATTATTAATAGAAAAATTAACCTGGAGGCAGGCGCTGCAGATTGATGCAGCCTTTGGGGTTTTGATTTTCCTAGTCATATCCGCTGTAGTCAAAGAATATCCTGATAGTTATAAAGAATTATATCAGGAGTATCAAAAGCAAATTTCAGAAATGGGGTTTTTCAAAAGTTTAAATCTTGCCTTTCTCCGCATGGAAAATTGGTTGCCTGCTATATATACGTGCTTGATGAATTTGCCTGTTGTATTGTTAGGTGGATTATGGGGGACATTATATTTAGTGAATGCCTATGGTTTAGGTAAATTACAAGCGGCTCATATCAGTTCAATGTTATTTATTGGTACTATCGTGGGCTCACCTTTGTCAGGTTGGATATCAGATCGACTAGCCCTGAGACGAGTGCCGATGTTGATTGGAGCTGCTTTGTCATTGGTGCTAATGTTGATTCTGATTTACAGTTCAAAATTAAATTTTGTGGAATTGCTGCTAATCTTTTTATTTCTCGGTGTATTTACGAGCACTCAAATTATTAGCTATCCCTTTGTTGCGGAAACCAGCCCTCGTGTGATTACCGCGATGTCAGTGAGTGTAGTCAATATCACCACCCAAGGGGGGATTGCATTGTTTCAACCATTCTTTGGTTTTTTGTTGGATTTGCATGCGCACTCTGGGCATTCAGGAGAAAATATTTTAACGGTGGGTGATTTTCATTGGGCAATGTGGATTTTCCCGATTGGATTTATTATCGCTTTAATGGCCATTTATGCCACTCAAGAGAGTTATGCTCGTATCGTTGAATAGGATTGAAGATGAAAATTAATCGACTAATGAATAGCTTTGCTGCTTTATTTTGTTTCGGTGTAGTTTTATTTGGTTTTTATCTAGAACAGCGTTTAAGTCTGGAGCCTTGTATTTTATGCGAGTTGCAGCGTGGAATTTTTATATTATTGGGAGTGATTTCATTAATAGCTATGTTTAAGCACTATTGGGTTTATAAAGTATTAGGGATTATTTTTAGCACAGTAGGAGCTTTGCTTGCATTGAGGCAAATTACTTTGCAGGCACTTCCACCTAGTACGATTGAAACATGTTTGCCGAGCCTTGGTGCATTAATTAAGTTAATGCCATTGACCCAAGCTTTCAATTTAATTTTAGAAAGTGCGGGGCATTGTTCGAAAATTACTTGGAGTTTTGCAGGATTGAGTTTGGCGCATTGGTCGTTGTTTGGGTTTTTGTTGGTGGGTGTGTTGATGGTAGTGCAGATTTTGATTCGAAGGTAGGCGAAATGTAGGTTGGTGCCAAGCATGCTATGCATGCGCGGTCCAGCAAAGATTATAAATGAATGGGGTTTGGTGGGCGCGCTATGCTTTGCCCACCCTACACGTTAGATAGTCCCGCTGTATGTTGCTTTATCGAGCAAGTGTGGGTGAAGCGCTAGGAATATCTCTATCAGCCGTTTGAAATTTATCTAATTGATCTAAGCATTTTTCAAAAGCTGAGCGGGCTCGTGATTGAAAAAAAGTTTTGCCTTTCCAGCTTGAAAAGATGCTCCAACCCAGTGCACGGTTATCTTTAAAAGTACGATGAGGTTTTCCATGAGTTGTTGAAAGTTGATTATTGCTTTGAAGTCCAGCATCTAAGACCGCTTTGATTTCTGCTAACTTTTCAATTAAGCCAGCTTCAGTTAGTGTTGGGATTGCTTCAGCTAATTTAGTTTGTAATGTATGGTTCACAAGTAAGACATTAGCAATTCTTTTAGCCGTCAAACTAAAATTTCTACCGCCACTAATCTCAGGTACTATAAATTTATTGGGTTCGCCCTCTTTTTGGAGTTCGCGAGGATAGGGAATTCGGGGAAAAATAAAAATATATGACTTCTCGATATGTGCCACTTGCTCCTCAGTAACGGCTCCAGTGAATCCAGCTTTAGCGAGATATTGAACTAAATTAAGTTGCATCAGCTCAATAATGTTTTTTAATTTATTTTGTGGTGTTTGTCTCATGGATGCTCCAAATTTCTGTTGTTTATAATATAGACATTTTACGTCAGCATGACTATCTTATGCGAGCTTTATTAAAGCAGTATTAAGAAAACCAAACGATTGTTAGTTTAAGAAATTTAAGTTAGTAGGAGACCTTCCGTGCGTAGAATTATATCGACTGTTTTTATTGCAGCTAGTCAATTTTTAGCAGGAGCTGCTGAATTTGGAAAAACAGAAAGCTTAGGATTAAAAAGAAATGAGTCTTCTGTAAGTGATTTAGAATATCCAGACTTCCCTCAAATTGCTTCTTGGGGTTTTACTGATTACCGTGAAGTTTGGGCAATGAATTCTGTAGTGTTGTCTGATCCCACTCCTCCCGCATTACAAAATCTTCCGTCCATATATAGTAAAGAAATTATGGCTCAAGTTGTCGATGCAGTGAGGGAGAAAAAAGAAGATTTCAGGTCAAAACCTGTGAATTTCACAGAAGTTTTAGAGGAGCTAATTGAAGAAATAGACTTAAAGAGGGCTGAGGATTTTCATAGCTCAGGTTATTTGTGTTATGAAAAAGACGGGGGAAGAAATCTTCGAACTGCAATTGAGTATTATACAAAATCCTTAGAAATTAAAAAAAAGGTTTATGGTGAGGAACATATCGAGATTGCCTTTGAGCTGAATAGCCTAGGACAGGCATACTATAATTTATATGATAAAGCCTCTCTTCAAAAGGCGACCAAATTTTTTCGTATGGCACATGAATTGTGGGTGAAACTTGTAGGTAATGAGGATCCTACTAGTGAGGTTTTAGGTGATTATCATAAAAGGGCGGCTAAAGCTTTGGAAGAAGCTATTGAAAAGCAAAAATTGATAAAACAATGTTTGAAAACTAAAAGAAAGCCAGTGAGTCGGTTAAAAGAAATGTTTAAAAAATACCGAGATCCTAAAGATCAAACGATGCCTTCTGCCGAAAGAGTTTTGCGTCGAGCTGCAAAGGCGGGTAATGCTGCCGATGTTAAAGTATTAGTTTCCATGGTTTGTGATGGAGATGCTCAAGATAATGATCTTAAAAGCCGAAGAACAGCATTACATTGGGCCGTGATCAAAGGGCATGTTGAAGCAGCCAAAGTTTTGATTAATGGAGGAGCGAGAAGCGATATTTCAGATGCAAGTGGACAAACTGCAGAAGATTATGCGGATAGTTCAACATTTGAGGCCATAAAAGCGTTGTTTCCTTCCGTATGTGTGAACCACAGTCTTTCGATTTAATATTGAGTGTTGGCAGATTCAGAATGATTTCATAGCAAGCTGCACACATTCATGGTCGCGATATCCCTAAAATTGATTAGTCACTGCTCTCGAGTGAACAGGATAAGTTATAGGGCCATGAATAATCACAGTGCTATATAAAATGTAGGTTGGTGCTAAGCCCTGCATAGGCATTTGGCAAAAATACCAGATAAATTTTGTGCAGGGCGAGCCCAAAAAACCTGTTCTTTTATCAGCTTATTGAAAAGAATATGTTGTGTTAGGCCGCGCTGACGCTTGGCACTAACCTACATATTTATATGTTCGCTTGAGAGGGTGCCATATTCTAAGCCGGTTCTAATTTAGCATAGCTAGCAACAAGCCACTTGGTTCCTGCTTCTGAAAATTTAACTTGAATACGTGCGTGTTCACTTTGGCCTTCAAAATTAATAATCACACCTGATCCAAATTTAGCATGTTTCACCATTTGCCCCACTGAAAGTCCTGTGGATCCTGCTTCTTCACCTTTATTGATATGGGAAGGTTGAGCAGGTTTGTTGTAATTAGTGTTTGATGTTGATTTATAAGAATTGGGATAAGGGCGGTGTACGGGTTTAGTCATGGTCCTTACTTTGTCGAGTAACTCTTGTGGGATTTCATTAATAAATCGAGAAGGATTGTTAATTTGTTCTCTACCATGCAAATAACGTATTTCAGCATGAGTAAGATACAGTTTTTTCATCGCGCGAGTCATGCCGACATAACACAATCGACGTTCTTCTTCGAGCCCGTTAGGTTCTTCACTCGACATTTTATGGGGAAATAATCCTTCTTCCATTCCACATAAAAATACAGCGGAGAATTCTAAACCTTTTGCGGCATGCAGGGTCATGAGATTAATACTTTCAACATGAGCCTCTGCTTGATTTTCTCCGGTCTCTAAGGCGACGTGTGCAAGAAAGGCAGCAAGGGGTGTGAAGTTAGTTTCAATATCGGCTTGATCTGGTGTGAATTCTTGAGTAGCGGTGACAAGTTCTTCCAAGTTTTCAACTCGGGATTGTCCTTTTTCCGATTTATCTTTTTGATAGAGTTCAATGAGTCCGCTTAATTTAAGTGAGGTTTCAGTTTGTTCAGAAAGACTCATCGTTTGAGATTTTTCATCAGTATTTTCAATTAATTCTAAAAAAGTTTGTAAGGCATTGCTCGCTCTAGCGGTTAAAGTTTGACTGGAGATTAAAGCTCGAGAAGCAGCCCAGAGTGATAATTGTTCGGCTCGAGCCATTTCTCTTAAGGCGACTAGAGTAGTGTCTCCGATTCCACGAGTTGGCACGTTAACAATTCGTTCAAAAGCAGCGTCATCATCTCGGTTCGCAATTAATCGAAGATAGGCGAGGGCATCTTTGATTTCAGCGCGGTCGAAGAATTTTTGTCCACCATAAATTCTATAAGGAATTTTGGCGCTCAGTAAACATTCTTCCAGTACGCGGGATTGGGCATTGGAACGATAAAGAATAGCAATTTCATTTCGAGAAAAGCCTTTTTGTATCAGTTCTTGAATACGGGAAACAATATAATAGCCTTCATCTCTCTCATTAAATGCTGAGTAAAGGGTGATGAGCTCGCCTTTAGAATCTTCGGTCCAAAGTTTTTTCCCCAGCCGATTAGAGTTGCGCTCAATCACCGCGTTGGCAGCAGAAAGTATAGTGGCAGTGGATCGGTAGTTTTGTTCCAGCCTGATAGTTTGTATAGGTGCGAAGTCTTGGCTGAATCGATGGATATTTTCAATCTTAGCGCCGCGCCAACTATAAATGGATTGGTCATCGTCCCCGACGGCCATCATATGGCCCTCTGAGCCTGCTAAAAGTTTCAGCCAGGCATATTGAATGCTGTTAGTATCTTGAAACTCATCGACAAGAATATGTCGCAAACGGTTTTGATAATGCTGACATAGTTCGCTATTTTCCTTTAAAATCTCCAAAGAGCGTAATAGTAATTCACAAAAATCTACTAACCCGCTGCGCTTGCAAAGCTCCTCATAGGCTGTATAAACTTTGCACATAGTTTCATTAAAGTAGCTTTCATGTGGATTTAAATGTTGAGGCCTTAAACCTTCTTCTTTACTCTTATTAATGAACCATTGGGATTGCTTGGGAGGCCAATGAGTCTCATCCAGATTGAGGTTCTTATGGATTCTCTTCAGAAGTCGCAATTGATCGTCAGAATCTAAAATTTGAAAGCCTTGAGGTAAGCCAGCTTCTTGCCAATGGGTTCTTAAAAACCGATGTGCTAATCCATGAAAGGTACCGACCCACATGCCGGCAGTGGGAATTCCCCGTAAGGATTCGATTCGACCTCGCATCTCATGTGCCGCTTTGTTGGTAAAGGTAACAGCCATGATGCTAAAAGGAGACACTGAAAGATTTTCCATCAGCCAGGCGATCCGGTGGACCAAGACTCGGGTCTTTCCGCTACCAGCGCCGGCCAAGACTAAACAGTTGCAGGCTGGGGCAGATACGGCTGCTCGTTGAGGCTCGTTAAGGTCTACTAATAGGTGGGATGAATTCATGGAGGCGATTTTACCCGAATCCTTTCAAATAGCCACCCTGCTCAATCAGATCACCCGTACCACTTATTCCGTCAGCGGCAGCGATTGGCTTTGTTCCTGAGTCAGCGGAGAGTGATTTTCAGTCTGATGAAAGAAAAAATTATTTTAAAATCAGATTCATAGAAAATATTTTGGCTAAGCAAGCCTCCCTTCAAAAAGAATCAGAACATTGATATGCTCCATTATTCCATCCTCATAGAAATAAGCATAAAATGCATTTTTTAGAGCTCTTGAAAGCACAAATAGAAGTGAATTACCCTAATTCACTTTGTGGGCAATTATCCAAGGGGTAGATTCACGAGAGCTGGAGCCTAGGCCAATGGCTTTCTTCGCCAGAGACTGCCGGGTGATAAGGCCAATAATAAGGGTCAATTTAAGGATGAAAAGTTTGATAAAGAGGAAGTTTTTTCAGTGAGGTCGCGCCATGAAGTCCTGAACTAAGGTGCCAGGCACCTTAGTTGTTGCTAGCGGGCCATGGCACCAAAATACTCCAAAATAACTAATTTATAGAGATGCCCTTAATATTAATTTAAGATTATTGCTTTAGAGTGCTAATATGACTAGCCAAAAATACGAGAGATTGTTATGAGACCTTGGGTTTCAAAAGAAGATGAAAAGCTAGAGACTCTAGAGTCCGGTTTACATATTGCTGGGGATCAGGCGCTTGCTAGAGCATCAGATGTATTCGTTGATTTCCCTGTTAACGTTATGAAACTCGAGGCTTCAAAAGTAAAGGAAGAGCTAAAGTTTCTGAAATCCAATCTCCATATTGGTGATGGTCAGACGCTCGCTGCTTTATTAGAGGCGTTGGGTTCTGAGTTTCCTGCTGACATGGCTCACACTGTTACTGCTTTAGAAACGGCACATGCCAATTTCGCTGAGGCTGAAAAAGTATTGCGCGCCTCAGAAGCAGAGGAAGCTGAGCTGAGAGTTGAGTTGACTCGTCTGAATGCAGAAGTGCTTGCCGAAGTTTCTGCATCAACGAAAGCCGCTGTGCTTGCTACTGCTATTGATACGCTTATAAGACACGCTGACGAATTTCAGGAAGCTGAGTTGAGAGTTGAGATGGCTCGCCTGCATACAGAATGGGCTGCTGAAGTTTCTGCATCAATGAAACCAGCTGAACTTTTTATCGCTATTGAAAGATTTAAAATCGAAATCGCCTCTCTTAACGAAAAAGTTGCAAAATTAAAGAGTGATAGAAGTTTTTATGAAAATGAAAAAAAACGCGGTTTGCTTTTATTGGATGATCATTCGGCGCCAATGGAATTGTCTGAAAGATTTGATGCTCATCTTGCTGAGATAGATAAGCAGTGCAAACAACTCGATCTTCAATTAACTGAGAAGAAAGGGATGCTGCGCGTATTACTCGCTGAAAAAGAAGCTCAGGCCAAGTCGCGTACTGATCGATTAAAAGAAGCAGCTTTAGAAAAAGATATTTTAGCTCTTCTCGATGAGATTAGAGATATAGATGCTCAATTAAAAGAGCCTTTGGCAGCTGTTGAAAGCGCAAAAGCAGCATTGGAGGAGTTTAATGTAGCACATCCTGGAATTACACAGGAAATAAGAGATGGCTTTAAATCGACGATTGCTGGGCTTGAAGGTGAAATAGAATTGCTTCAAAAAAGATGTGTATACACACTCTACCCACATCTGATAGAAGAAAATAAGGCAGAGCAAGCGCCTATAGTGCAAAAACAAACACAAATAGAAAATATTAAACTGCAACAACAATTGTTTCTATTGACTCAAGACCTTGAGGCTAAACAACGAGTGGTTAAGCCTTTTCAGGCTATGCAAGATGAAAAGATTGGAAAACTGACGGCTAAGCGATTAGAAAAAAGTCAGCTTAGTGAAACAGTTGAGGATC
>CAIQCE010000130.1 GCA_903870185.1 uncultured Gammaproteobacteria bacterium | reverse complement strand
TTCTTGTAGATCAAAAAATCCAGGTTGACTCATCATTCGCTTGCTCCTTTTTTACTGAACACTAAAAAGTCGGCATTTTACCAAATTTCTTTCAATTTCGAGAGATGGCCTTAAGGAATATTTTATTTCAATTAGCTATGCTGCTTTAATGAGTGGGGCTATTTCTGACGCTGAATTAAAAAAAATAAAAAACGTTATTTTAAAGTCGGTTTATAATAATAAATATCATGAATTATGGTTTTTTTATTCTTTTCTTATTATGTGTGTTTCGTTTCTGATTCTTATAGCTTCAATTTCCTTTATATTAAATGGTCCTGACCCTGTGGCTATTGGCTTATTAACCGCTGGCATTTCTGTGATAGCGGGTATTCCTTTGTTGTTGTGGGTAACTGCACTTCCTTTATTGCATGAAATGAGGTCTACAAAACAAAAAGTTAAGATCAAAACTCTGCAACATGCTGCTTTTAACGGAGACCTAGAGTTAATAAAAAAATCAGTTGGTTCATTAAAAACTATTCATGATGAAGTGAAACTTTTTGAAATTCTTCCTTTCTCGATTTTGGGTGGAAAGGTTGACGCTTTGGAATTAATTTTAGATCTATGGCGGCTACAGTATTACGACTTAAGAACTTTTAAAGATGCTTTAGGTCATGATGCACACTATTATGCTCAATTAAGTGAAAATCCAGTGATGATAGATGCTGTGGAAAAATTAATGCTTTATCCGCAGGTTGCTCATTTTAATACCGATGAATCTGCCTTAAGCGGACCTTCTTGTAGTTATTATAGTTATAGTAATGGTTATGCTCGATTCTGGGCAGATTATAGGAAGCCAGCTCCAGCTATAGATCAAAGCAGTAGCCGCTGTGCATACCCATCATTCATTAATTAAGGGCAGTGGTTAATTTTTTTTGAAAGCATTGGAAAGAATTTCTATACTAGCTTATGCCATTTTTGGGAATCTTTGTCACCAATTGAAAATTTGGCTCCCCGGGACGGGTTTGAACCGCCGACCAAGTGATTAACAGTCACCTGCTCTACCACTGAGCTACCGGGGATCAGGAAGAGTGCGCTATGTTAATGTGGTCGGGTCGATGGGTCAATAGTTCTTGATAAAAAAATGAAGTTAGGTGCCAGGCACCTTGCCCGGCACCGAGAGAATTTAGGTTAAAAGATAGCTTTCATTCGCTTCACCGCTTCTTCAAGTCTGTCCATGCTGGTCGCATAGGAAAGGCGGATATGACCTTGGGCTCCGAATTCGGTGCCGGGGACCACAGCGACATTGGCTTCTAACAAAAGCTTTTCGCTGAAGTCGATATCATTTTGAATACCGAGGCGCTTCATGCACTCACTCACATCAGGGAAGGCGTAGAATGTGCCATCTGCATCGAGGCATCGGATGCCGTCGATTTCATTGAGGCTTTTATAAAGAAATTGTTGTCGTTTTTGATAGGCTTCAACCATCATCGCGATGCTGCTTTGGTCCCCGTTCAACGCTTCTACTGCGGCTTTTTGGGTGATGGAGCAGGGATTTGATGTGCTTTGAGATTGGATTTTCTTCATGGCGGCAATGATCGCTTTAGGTCCAGCAGCATAGCCCAATCTCCAACCCGTCATGGCGTAGGCTTTGGAAGCACCATTTACGACCACGGTTCGGTCTTTTAATTCAGGGCAAGCATTCAATATATTGCAGAATGATTCGGCTCCCCAGAGTATGTGTTCATAGATATCATCAGTGACGATGATGACTTGGGGATGTTTTAACAATACTTCACCTAAGGCCCTGAGTTCTTCTCTCGTATAAGCGATGCCTGTCGGGTTACTTGGGCTGTTGAGTATCAGTAATCGAGTTTGGGGTGTGATGGCGGCCTGTAATTGGGCCGGGGAGATTTTGTAGCGTTGTTCATAAGTGGTGCGGATGAATACAGGTATCGCTTCACTTAATTTCACCATATCGGGATAGGAAACCCAGTAAGGAGCTGGGATTATCGCTTCGACCCCTTTTTCGAGTAAAACCTGGCATAAGTTATAGAGCACTTGTTTGGCACCACAGGAAACAATAATTTCATCTGCGGCATAACTCAGTTGATTTTCATTTTGAAATTTTTGAATAATGGCATTTTTAAGTTCAGGTGTGCCATCAACAGCGGTATATTTAGTGAAGCCTTGCTCAATCGCTCGAATGGCAGCGGCTTTGATGTTATCAGGAGTATCGAAATCAGGCTCACCTACACTCAGATTGATGATATCCTTTCCGGCAGCTGTTAATTCGGCTGAACGAGCTGCGACGGCCAAGGTGGCGGAAGGTTTGATTTGTTGAACGCGATAAGAGAGATTAGTCATAGTTGAAGAGATCCTTTGGTTGGGCTATGTGTGACAGTTTAATGGTTTTTGAAATTTGCGCATAGTATTTTTAATTTCTCGAGATCGTTTTCTAATTGTGCTTGTAAAATATCAAGGTAAATTATAAAGATGTCTAATCCATTTAAACTAGTTTCAAGGTTTTCTCCTGCAGGGCATCAGCCCGACGCTATCAAGGGGTTGGTCGATGGATTGAATGATGGTTTGGCTTATCAGACAGTATTAGGTGTGACAGGTTCTGGGAAAACATTCACTATCGCGAATGTGATTCAAGAGGTGCAGCGACCCGCCCTAGTATTAGCCCCCAATAAAACATTAGCAGCCCAGTTGTATGCTGAGTTTAAAGAGTTCTTTCCACGCAACTCAGTGGAATACTTTGTTTCCTATTATGATTTTTACCAGCCTGAGGCCTATGTGCCTGCTTCGGATACTTATATTGAAAAAGATGCCGCTATCAATGAACAGATTGAGCAGATGCGTTTATCTGCCACTAAGGCATTGCTAGAGCGAAAAGATACGATTGTGGTGGCCACAGTGTCCGCTATTTATGGGCTAGGGGATCCTAAATCCTATCTCAGTATGATGCTTCATTTGAGTCGTGGAGAGCGGATTGATCAACGAAGCATTTTGCGTCGATTAGCGGAGCTTCAATATAGACGAAATGACTTGGAGTTTGTTCGTGCCACTTATCGAGTTCGAGGTGATGTGATTGATGTATACCCAGCTGAATCTGATAAGGAGGCAGTTCGAATAGAGTTATTTGATGATGAGGTGGAATCATTGAGTCTTTTCGATCCATTGACTCATCAGGTTCTTCAAAAATTACCTAGGGTGACTATTTATCCAAAGTCTCATTATGTGACGCCTAGAGCTAAGTTAATGGAAGCGGTGGAATCTATTAAGGTGGAGCTGAAAGAACGTTTGACTGAGTTGAAATCACAAAATAAGTTGCTTGAATATCAAAGGCTTGAGCAGAGAACTCAATTTGATATCGAGATGATTGTGGAGTTGGGTTATTGTTCCGGTATTGAAAATTATTCTCGATTATTATCGGGGAGATCAGCGGGAGAGCCACCTCCAACTCTACTCGATTACTTGCCTAAGAATGCCATTATTGTTGTCGATGAATCTCATGTCACTATTCCTCAGTTAGGTGCTATGTATAAGGGCGACAGGGCGCGTAAGGAGAACCTGGTTAACTATGGCTTTAGATTGCCTTCAGCCTTGGATAATCGTCCACTGCGTTTTGATGAATTTGAGAAAATATCTCCTCAATCCATTTTTGTTTCGGCGACACCTAGTCAATATGAAATAGAACATAGCGATAATATCGTTGAGTTGGTCGTGAGGCCTACGGGTTTATTGGATCCTGAGGTTGAAATTAGGCCTGTTATGACTCAGGTCGATGATCTTTTATCAGAGATTCACCTTTGTGCAGCTAAAAATGAACGAGTTTTGGTGACTACTTTGACTAAGCGGATGTCGGAGGATTTGACCGAATACCTGAGTGAGCATGGAGTGAAAGTGCGTTATCTGCATTCTGATATCGAAACGGTGGAGCGAGTAGCTATTATTCGGGATTTGCGTGCCGGGTTATTCGATGTGTTAGTTGGGATTAACTTACTGAGAGAAGGCCTTGATCTTCCAGAGGTTTCATTAGTTGCCATTCTGGATGCTGATAAGGAAGGCTTTTTAAGATCAGAGCGTTCGCTCATTCAGACCATTGGTAGGGCGGCTCGTAATCTTAACGGTCGAGCCATACTGTATGCAGACCGCATAACCAATTCAATGCAGCGTGCCATAGATGAAACAGATCGAAGGCGTGAAATCCAGCGTCAATTTAATGAAACCCATGGAATCACTCCTGTTGGGATTCAGAAGGCAGTTCAAGCCATCTTGGAGACGGCAGAAAAGGGAGGAGGGAAAATATCAGAGTCTGAGGCAGTTTATCAGAAGCTTAGCCCCCATCAGCGTCTGAAAGAGATTAAAAAACTGGAAGCATTAATGATAAAACATGCCAAAAATTTAGAGTTTGAACAGGCGGCGAAAATCAGAGATGATATCATCACTTTGGAAAGATCGCTCATTCAATAACAGGGAAGAAATATGCCGCATTATGACTTAAATCAATGGATTACTACTATCGGCTATCTCGGTGTTTTATCAATTATTTTTGCAGAGACGGGTTTTTTTAT
>CAIQCE010000129.1 GCA_903870185.1 uncultured Gammaproteobacteria bacterium | reverse complement strand
GAACGTTTTCGTACAATCATGAGTTACCATTATCAAAGTGATGATTGTGTATTTATTATGAGGGGAGAGGAGATAAATAATGTGCCTTTATGGAAGGCAGATTCTGAGACTCAAGCCCCTGGTCTTCACTATTATACGATTCATCGCACAGAAGATGTCAGGGTACCTATTCGTTTAGAGCCCTTTACTGAAGAAAGTCTGGGCCGAGCTCTTGCTCAATCTATATCCGAACATCCTGATACATTAGCATACCCTGGCCAAAGTCTATTGGCTGCTGTCGCCACTAAACTAATGGCGCCACGAACTCTTGCAGTAAGAAACAACACTGCGATAGATAGAGCTGCAATACCAGGCCATAGCTGGGTTAGGCAGCTTGTAGATAGACTCACTATCTTTTCTCACAGTACTGCGAGAAGTGAGGCGGTTGAAGCCTCTTCTGCGGGTGCCCGGCATAATAGGGCGAGATCTCGATAAGATCTTTTGTAGAGGCGATGATGTCTAGATCATTGTCTCTATATTTACCTAATAATACCTAGGGTTAGTCTAGATATAGTCTCTAACTCTTACTATAAACATGAAAAATAGAGCAGTGCATTGTGACAAAGGAAGATCCTACGAAAATGAACTCCACGACCATATATTTAGGTATATTTATTTAAAATACAACAGGTTGTATTTATAAAAATAAAAAAAGAAATCTCTTGTTTTTGAGGTTACTACATGAAAATAGCTATATAGGAACTATACTATGAACATAGTATCACAATTGGAGAACAGTTATGCCCGAAGCTCTTAATCCAGATAATCCAACAGCTAAACGCTTCACTCGAAAAAAAGAGGATGAGAGGCTAATTATCGCTCCCAATAAGTTTATCATTAGCGAAGATGCCCCAGTTAGTCATAAAATTACTAGAAAGCTTAAAAATGATAAGGCTGGAAAAGTAACTGATAAAGCAGTGATCACTAAAATATTAGAAGATGATAGTGAATCAGATGAAAATTATACAAAAGCAGAGAAGGAGTCTATTCATCGACTTGAAGTTTATTGTGCTTGGCTATATCGATTACAGATTTTAGATGGAAATCAAATTCCTAAATATTCAATTTCTCCTGCTGGCGGAGTTATTAGCCGTGAGATTATGGGCTTTATTAGTTTCGGTCAGATAAAAAAGGGAATCAGGTCATCACGCCAATTTGCGAATGAATTATCAAAAAGATTATCAAAACATAATAATATAAGAGCATTTGCTCAAATTCTTGTTAGTAGCATACTTTACAGAGAGAATGATCTCAAGCCTGATCATATTGGGTTTGACAGTGAGGGTAGGCTGACCCGTTTTGACTTCGATCAATCATATTTTGTTGCTGGTTTAGGAAACAGTTTTGATTTTACTTTTGAAGATTTTGAAAATCTTCCAGTTTTCAGCAAATATAGTCCTTACAATTTTATTTTTAATAAAGGAAATGGTCATTATAATCATGAAGAAGTGACTGATGGTATTGCATTGTCTGAATGTCTTGGGGCTGAATTCAAAGATGAAGTATATGAGGCGATTTTAAAGCATTTAATTACTCCTACTTTTTTAAATTCTGAAATGTTTCATATTTTTGATGGTTGTTCTTCAAAAGCTAAAAAAGAAATTCAACTTCGAATAGATCATGCTCGCATTACCGACAGATGTAATAAACTATTTTATGAAATGTCAAAATCTCCTGGATTTAGAAAATTTATAAAAGAAAAAGGCGATATGGCTTTTGATCGAATATTGCAGGAGATTCTTCAGTTTAGAGATAATAACTCTCATTTTAGAAAAAAATGGAATAAGGACGAATATTCTGTTCTTTGTAAAAAAGAGATGCGGGATGCATTTGATCGAATGAATCAATTGATGTTCGGACATTACTCTCCTGAGGGCGTTAGGTCCAAATTACTACTTTTCCTGAAAAATGAAGTTGCTAGACTCAATAAAAACAAGAAAAAATCAGGAAAGAAGGCTGGTCTTTATGAAGAAATGGAAAGTAAGCTGAATCAACTATCACCCGATAAGGCTGATTTTTCTGGTCAGTTGATTGGCGTGATGCATCAAGTTGCAGTAATCTCACATCATAAGAGGGGTTTCTTTTCACGTTTATTTGGTTGGTTGATTAAAGATAGTAAGACGTGGGTAAATTGGAAAGAATTTCATAATGATTCAAAACTAAATGAGTGGGTTAAGCAGTATGATAAAGGCCAAACTGAACACAGTGCTAATATGATCAAACGACCCAGTTGTAGTGCGTTTGATAAGGTTGCTAATAAAACAATTACAGTAAAATCATATAAAAAATATCGACATATACAAAAATTAGATAAGCATGAATTGAATTCTAGTGTGTCGAAGCGACCTACGATCTCGATAGGAAAAAGCTAAAATAGGATAATTTTTTATATATGATTGTCAAAGTTATAATTAAGCTCTTTATGATTCGAAATTGTAGAAATTGGAACATCTAATGGCGGATTTTTGTTGAATTCTACTATATTGTTCAAATTAAGTTTATTGGCAATAATAGGTTTTGTTCCTTGTATGATAATGATGGATTTCTTTTCAGATAGAAGTCGAATTTCCTGGGTGCTTAGTAGTGGCATTGAATGGTAATGATTTGAGTTGGTACTATCGGGATTTTTACCATTCCTTCTTGAAATATTCCTAGTCTTAATGGTTTTATTGCCTAATAGCTTTTCCAGATATTCGCAGGTTTCAAGATCATTTTGGGTAAAGGCTATTCTGGCTTTAGCATTGAGGAATACTTTGGCTCCATCGCGCCCATAAGTATCATAGAGTTGCGATAACTCTTGAATAATAATTGATATTCTTAGATGGTATTCTCTAAATAATCCAATGTTTTTATGAAAGGATTCCATCCGCCTTAAAGAAGAGAATTCATCCATTAAAAAAAGCACACCATATGGTTCATTATTTTGAGGCAATTTCCTGGTTAGTACATCAGCAGTTTGTTGGTAAAAAACAGAGAGAAGGGGGGATAATCGCACTATATTGTCATTAGTAATTCCAATATAGAGTGTCATTTTCTTTTTTCGTAGGTTTCGAATATCAAAATCACTTTTTGAGGTGGCTGCATTAATGAGTGGATTATCAAATAGCTCAAAATAGGATTCAAAAGTAGCTAGGATCGAAAGTCTGGTTTTCTCATGTAGTTCACCAAACTTCATTAAATTGTATTTGCAAAGTGGGTCTAAATCATTTCGGTCATTGATAGTGTCCCTCACAAACTTAGCAAAATCGCTTTGAGATTTAACAAGTCTCACCACTTCACCGATAGTTTTGGGGTGCCCAGGGGTATCTAAAATATAGAGCACTAGAGCTACAAATAAAAAACGGGATTGAACTTGCCAGATGGGCTCAGATTTTGGGTTGTCGGGTATGAATATTGAGGCAATCTTTTGAATCTCATCTATACGGGTATAGGGGTTATCATTGATAATATCGAGTGGGTTGTAACAATGGGTTTTGCCTTCAGGTGAGGCGGGATTCCATAAATAGACCTCATGCCCTAAGCTTTTTCGGTAACCAGAGGTCATGTCGAATAGGCTTAGTTTAATGTCACTGACAATACAGGACTCTTCCCAAGAGAATAAATTGGGTACACAAAAGCTTAAGCTTTTACCCGTTCCAGTGGGTGCAAAAAGGATTGTATGCTCATAACCATCGAGACAAAGATCTTGTCCATAGGCTTTTCCGAGCTTTAGACCTTTATGGCTATAAAGTCCTGCCTTTTTTATTTCGGAAGGTGTGGCAAACAGGGCTTTCCCATAAATATTAGGGGTTTTTTCTTTGATAAATAGTAGGATTATGAAAAGCGTTATTAATCCACCGCCGCATAATGATTGTTGCAGTGAAGTAAGATAATCATTTCTGACACTCTTTGTTAGCCAATAATGTAGATAAATAAAGGGATTGTCCCAATGAAGCTTATGCAGTATGAGCAAATTAAATATTAAGTGACAGCTGATTAAAAACGTTAAAATAAGGGTTAAACCCAGTCCTGCTTTGGCTATTTCATTATGATAGTTTATTAATTTAATGACTGGGCTGAATAGGCACTGCATCTTTGTAATAAATTTCGGATACTTCTCTAACATAGGTATTTTTCTCTTGGTGGCGTTTTAGTTGAACTACGATATCGATAATGCTGTGTAAGTCTTCCAGTATGTCTTCGCGTGAAAGGCTAGTGCCTGAGAGTTTCACCATGTGTACTAAGCGCATAAATGCAATGCCGGGATTGGTGGCATGAATGCTGGATAATGAGCCTTCGTGACCTGTGGCTGTAGCATTAATAAAGTCAGCGGCTTCACTACCGCGTAACTCACCTATGATGATGCGGTCAGGTCGAAGTCTGAGGCTCGCTTGAACTAAATCCTGCATAGTGACTTGTGCCACGCCTTGTAAGCCTTTCGAAGTAAATAAGGGCGTGTGTAAGGGGTGAGACAGTTTTACTTCGGGCACATCTTCTATGGTGATGATGTGCTCATCCTGATGGATTTCTTTAAGGCAAGCATTGAGGAAGGTGGTTTTACCCGTGCTGGTCGCGCCGGAAATCAAAATATTTTTCTTTTTCCGAATAGCGAGTTTTATAAAATCACTAAAGCGCCCTGTATTAAACAACTCGATTAATGTTTTATCTCCTTGGGTTGAATGAAGTTGAGTTGAGTTTAAGTAGAAGGTTTGAGTGTTTTTAAAAGCGCCTAAATTTTTAAAATCCTCTAAATGCATATTGGCAATGGTTTGCTTTCGAATACTAATGACGACTCGCTCTTGAGTGGTCGCCGGTGGTAAGACTATTTGAATCCGATGACCACTGGGCAGTTGACCAGAGAGCAAGGGTTCTTTTTCACTGAGTCTTTGGTTTGTAAAGCGTGCCATTAAAGTCGCGAGTCCAATTAAATGTCGAAAACTGAGCTCCGGTGTTTTGATCGTATGAAAGACTCCATTCTTTTCAAAGAACAGAATTTCAGGTTGGTTGATCAAGATTTCACTGATGCCAGAATCCTTCAAATAGGGCTCTAAGGGCCTAAGATATTCTTCTAGGGCTAAGGTATTCATCGTGCTTTCAATTCATTAAAGAAATCGAGATCCTGCGCCACAAAGACACTGATCTTTTTGCCTTGATTAACGTAAATCGTGGGTTTGATCGATCCATTGGACTCCAGGCTATTCGAGGCTGATTCTGAAAAGCTATTACTTAAAGCTTCACGATAGGCTGCAGCTGAATTAAACGGGTCTTGGGCGTTGTTAACGCCTACAGTCGCTGTACTTGCACCAATCATGCTGAGCAACAAAGCATTGCCAAATTGAGACCAGAAATGGTGATCAATCATATCGGCACCCATACCGGCAGTGCCTAATGGATCTGTCCCTGGAGAGTTCAGTTGAATATCAATATGATCAGGTCGAATGGCGCGCTGCCATACAACAAAGACACGCTCCTGTCCTGCCGCAATAGAGCTTGTATACTGACCGATGAGTCGGGAGCCTCGAGGTAGTAAGACTTCAGTGCCATCTTCCGAATAAATGTTTTGAGAAGTGACGGCACGTACCATGCCCGGTAAGTCTGAGGCAATTTCAGTTTCTAACGTGGCCCAAATTAAGGTGCCTTGGGCTAGAGTAAAACCTGGGTGTTGGATGTGGCTTGCCATTACTACAGGGGCTTGGTGATCACCTACACGAGACATAAACTGAGCATTGCTGTTGTTATCGCCTAAAATATTCCCGTTGTTAGAAGCTGTGGATGGGCCTCGTTTGGACTCATCTGCTGCAAACATAATTCCGGGTGCCAGCATCCGAATTTTTTGAAGTTTTTCATCTTCCATTTGTTGTTTCAGTTCATCGGGTGAAGGCAGTTTTTTGGGAAAATCGGCTTTTGGCAATTGAGGTGTGGGCAGCGTTAGTATTTCCTCTTGAGTAAGCTCTGTGTTGGGCTTATTGGGTTTTTCCTCGTGATGATTACTCAAGAAGATAGTCAGTAATCCTACGGCGAGAACTGCAGCCAATAATTTTTTAGCGTGACGTTTTCCCTTAATGGGTTTTGCTACGGGTGTCGGAGATGGTTCTTCAATTTTGGTAGCTTCATTTTCAGCTGCTTCACTCATGGCTTACCTCACTCGATAGTTGTCGTTATAAAGGGTCGTGACATCTTCGCCGTTGCGGAGTGTGAATTGCCGATAGATGCCTTGTATAAAAAGATAGTCGCCATCGACTCTAAAATTGACCATGGACTCATTGCCATGTGAGTCTACGGAAAAGATAGCGGGAATGGTGGTATTGTCTGAAAATTTAAACACGGTGAATTTGCCATTATCAACCGCTTGAATCGGTGCAATGAGTTTGGAGCCATAAAATGAATAGTTATAATTCCACTGCAAAGGACTTAACGGCATGCTGCCTAAAAGGCTACGTTGAAGATTAATCGCTTGTTGTTCCAATTTCCGCTTTTCTTTTTCAGGATATTTAAAGACGACTAAATAAGCGACATCTTTATCATTCTGTTTATCTAAAGAGGTCATGAGATGAAATTGATAACGTCGTTCAGTAGTCACCACAATCATATTGGTATCAGAGGCAGGTAGGCTCGGTTTTAAATAGAGCATATACGGCACGTTCTTATTAATCTCGGTGAGCCAAGCGGTTGAGTCACCACTTTCCACTAATAAAATACTTTCTTCTTTATCAAATTCAATTGCGGTATCCACTTGGTGTTGACCCTGCAAGGTAACCACATTATTAGGATCGTAGTTCACAATCTTGATACGAGGATCGCTTGCTAATCCTTGGGGTGTTTGACTGGCATAGATATCTTGAATGCTTAAGAGGATAAGTAGAGAGACTAGAATCATTTTTTTCATGGGCTAACTCCTGAAGATTGGGTGGGTTGAAGATTGCGTGGGTCAACTCGATAGGTCGTGACAATGAAGCCATTCCAGTTTTCCCACGCTTCGAGTTGATTGTTAGGAAGACCTCTGTAACTCCAGCTAATAGTGGCGACCCAAGCTTGATTGCTTTTGTTACCCGCTTTATCGGTGGTAGTCGTGATAAAATCCACTTTAGCTAAATTTTGGGTAGGTTCTTTAAAGTGACGTAATTCTTGAAGTCCTGCTTTATCAATAAAGACAATATCCTCTATACGAATGGTTCGGGTGCCTTCATGTCCTAATCGAGAAACCAGTGCATTGGGATTGCTATTGGATTGATCCGTGGCATAGTGTTTACCAATCTCATTGGCGCTCAATAACACGATTAGCTGAAAGCGCTGATTTAAATCTGCGGCGCTATAGCTTTCACGAGCCGTCATATAGCGCACAATATCGGATTGCACTTGAGCATCATTTTCCGGTACAAATGGTGTGGGTGGATGCGTGACCCAGACTTCGCCGGTGACTGAATTCTGATGAATGATTAAAGGCACTAACGTTTTGAGTGGAAAGACAAAAATTAAGCAAAGGCTTAATAGCATGCAGGTTAAGAGAGAGGCAATACAACCTACAAACCAACGATTAGAAATAATCTTGGCATGCTCATAATTTTCTTCAAACCAAGCGCGACCGGCTTCAAAGTGTTTTAGATCCATTATTTTCTCCCGAATAATTTTTTAACGGTCCAGCCACCTATGTTTTTCGCCTTGTGACCGATCCAAGAAGCAGAGGCTGTTGAAAATCCCCCTGCAGTGCTCGCTGCCATAGCAGTCGCTTTTAGCAGTAAACCGATGCAAATCAGTGATGAAATAAGATGGGGCGCAATAGCGGTGATAGTGAGTTGATCGGCCGCAATAGCGGCTTTAATGGCATTATCACTTTCGGCCATTAACATCAGCCCGAGTGTGAGCGCTGAAGTAATAAAGATGGGTATAAAAGCAAAGCCGACTAAATGGCGTAACCAACCATCAAAAATCACTTCTTTGGTGGCTTTAAATAAGAGCATAGGGATAATAAGAGGTGCTAGCACCAAGTAAATTGCTAAACCAAATTTAGCAATAATGAGTTCAATGAGAGCAATGGCTAGTAAAATAAGTCCAATAAGGAAGAGTAAGCAAGCCCATAGATAAGGCATGGGGCTTGATACGCTGCCTCGGTCCCAGATAGCATCATAGAAGGTCACTAAATCGTACCATGCTTCTTGCAGAGCCTCGTTGACGCCGCCAACACCGCCAAAGGGATTGCCCGGTAAAGACTCCACTAAGTGAGAGGCAATTTCATTGGGTGCATTGGTAAAGAGGCTATAAACAAACTCGGAAAAGTGGCCCCAGTTCAGAGCGAAGGTTAATATAAACCCAAATAATAAAGCACGCTTACTCACTTCCTGTAATGACAGAGAAATCCAGCCGGTTAAGCTGCCATAACCAAACACAATGACGGCTAACAAGACTAGTCCTTCAATAGCGGGTTTATAGGTCGATACTAGATTCTGATAGCCTTGAAACACAAAGGTATGGGACAAGCTATCCATGCTATTGAGTAAACCGACAATCATTCCGCCTGACGACATAGAGTGCTCCTTATTGATGGGTGTCCCACTGATTCACTTTAATTCGTGGGTGGCAATTGCTGCCTGACCAATTGCAGGGAGCTTTGAGTGGTGGCGTATGAGCACACCCACTCAAGAAGCTGATTAAGAACAATGAGACAACGATTTTTTTCATAGACCTTTTCCTTTAAAATTTACCTGGGGTTCCACTGCATAAAACGGGATTGATCACTCATACCATTCACATTGTTTTGAGACTCTGTGGCGGCAATTTGGTTCTGGATATTTTGTTGCTTTAAACCTTCCAACTGAATAAAACCCACTTCACCAATTAAGCGAGCAGTAAGATCAATGGCCGCTTTCTCAGTAGGTTGCTTTTCAAGTTCGGATAAGATGCTGTGCATCTGTTGTAGGTGTTGGTTAATTTGACCGTAACTGTAAGAAGAAGCGGCTAGAGCAGTACGACTGATTTGGCTTGACTGGGTATAATAGCTTCTCTTTAATGAACCTTCTTTAAGAGAGCTTCCAATTAAAGCAGGCGTTACCAGTGGATAGAGATTGGCATAGGCTTGTTGCGCTTGAACAAAGGCGGAAGTTTTACCCGTACTGGTTTGATTTAAAGCATCCAGCCAACTGCCTTGAGACCATTGCCGATTAGCCAGGTCTTGAGAGGAATTAAATAAATTACCATAGCCATAATTGCCACGTAGATCATGCTGTAATTCCAGCAGGGTGCTTTGTTGGGTGCGCTGGATTTCTTGATCCAGTTTTTTGATATCAACATTAATGCCATAGGTCTTTTGTAACCAAGAGGTAATGCCACCAATATCAATGGCGTAGGAATTGGTAAACGGTAGGAACAATAAGATTGCTAGAAGATAAATCAATGACTGCTTTTTCATGACTCTGCCTCCTGATAAAAATGTGGAAGCCAGCCAGCAGGATCATTACCATATTGCTCACGCAATTGGGTGCAATGCTGAACAGAATTATCATTACCCGATAATACGGCTAAATAGCGTTCTAAGCCTTGCAGATTAAATCGGGCTATAGCGGCTTCATGACCTTGTTTCATTAAGAAGTAACGCGATTGAAGTGGTGTTGAACGAATAAGTTCAAACTCCCGCTGAGAAAGCTTAAAAGCACCTCGATAATCCGCTTCTTGAGCTTTAGAGTTAGGCAAAAAAATATTAGTCGCAGAACCTTGAATCAGTGCAGGACCTAGTGGAGAAGCCGCTACTTTGTCGGGCAATTGAGAGGCAAAGACAATAAAGGCATTGCGTTTACGCCAAGTGACTAAATACTCATCCAGTTTTTTCTGCCAGTAAGGCTGATTGAGAAACTGCCAGCCTTCATCTAAATACAAAGCGGTTAATCGACCATCTAAATGCTCATCAACTCGATGGAATAAATACATGGAGATAGGTAAGAATTCATCGGGTGGCTCACCCACATCACTCAACCAATGCGTCATATCAAAGCCAAGGCTGTGAGTCTGGCTATTGAAGCTATCAACTTCATTATCAAACAAGTAAGCGCGATCACCACTTTTTCCATTGCGATCAAAATAGCGACAATAGCGGCTTAAAGATTCCAAACCTGAGAAATCTAAACGAAAGAAGCTCGCAATCGTGCTTAAGCGGCGTTTCTCCAAAGGCAGGCTGTAATTGCGTTCTACGACCTCTGCGATTTGGTTAAGATCGCTGGGTGATAAGGGGCTCGTACTCGTTGAAAGAGCAATGATGAAATCAACCAGAAAGTCCCTGTTTTGAAGGGTGTCGGTTAATTGGCACGGATTCCAGCCAGTAGCCTCGCCGGGCACTAACCGATGGTAGCTTCCCCTCATAGCCCGAATATAGATTTCACAACCATAATTGCGATCAAAGAAATACGAGCGAATACCATATTTTTGGAACATCGCATCTATTGTGGTAAGTAAAACCGTTTTACCAGCATTAGACGGTCCAATAATGGTGGTATGACCTTTCGGTAAATCATCAGATCGGCCTGAGGCCCGTTCATGCAAATTAAAATACAAAGGGGTTTTGCTTGGAGTTTCGGCAAGCATCAAGGCACTACCTAAATGGTTCTGATCCAGATAACCGGAATAATAATTATGGAGTGAACAAAAGCTGCTGAAGTTAAGGGAGCTAATGGGTGCTGAGCGTTTAATCTTTTTGGCATTGCCAGGGATCTGTGCCCAAAAGGCATTTTCGAGATTGAGTGTTTCACGAACAACACTCAAGCGCTTGTCTTGATAGAGCTTGGTGACCAGAGTGACCTTATCTTCTAGCTCACTAATGCTCTTTCCAAGAACTAAGATGGTATTATGATGGTAGCCATAACTTAATCGACCACTGGCTAAATCATCTTTGGCTTGATCCAATTCGGCAATTTGAGAGTGAGCAGCGTCGTCGGTTGAATGAAGGCGTTTAACCTGAGTATTAATTAATTCCAGAGCCTTATTCTTTTCAATCGACAAAAAGCTGTGTGTTGAAATCAGCTCAAACGGAACTTTGAGTAAATCATCTAAATAGCCAGCACTTGAATGAGGTGAATAATGCTTAATGGAGAGCATGGCACCAAATTGATCTTCAGCGCTCACATGGCCTTGAAAGTGAATGGTGTCAAAACCAAAAAACAATCGAACCCTTGGGATATAAGAGGCAATACTTTGGTAAGGATTAATAAAATCATGAGCTCGTCCGTTGACTAAAATGGATAAAAAGCTCAGAGGCTCTTCAATAACCATTTCGTTATTAGACTTTCCCCCCATCAACTGTGGGGAATAAGTCTTTAAAGTCGTGACTAATTGCATCAAAGCCGCTTTCATTTTCTTGAGCCGAGCCACATGCAAGCTGCTAAGCTGGGTCTCATCGATTTTAAGTTTAAAGCGTTGTAGTATCGCTACACTTTTTGGCAGTACCTGCTGATGAGGTTTGAGTAGGAGTGTTAAATAAAGATCATTTTTAAATAAAGTGGATTCCTGAAATTGATTTTGATAAGCATTGCAAAAATCCTCAGAAAAACCAGGTTTGAATTGGCCCTCTAACACACTAGATCGCAGATTTCGATGCAGTGTTACATATAACCCAAATTCATCCCCTAAGCTTTGAATCAAAAACCCTAAAGAGCTTTGCAATCGATCTAATTCAGCTACGTCTTGAACTTCAGAAGGAACACCTTCGACCTTAATCACAGCACCCAGACATCCTGAAGTCGTACTAAAGATTTCATCTGTAAGAAAGTAAGACCAGGGAATATGTTTTGAGGCCTTAGTCTCACGATCAAATAAGGCCTCTGATCGAGCTTTAGGAGCCGTTAATTTTCCGATCAGTTTATTCAGGGTCATAGCTATTGCATCCCCATAGTGATCGATTAGGGCAGGTAAGCTCAAACTTCCCTAGTAAGATTTCAAAAAAGCATTCATCCTTCCAGCAGCACATCACCCCAATTGAATGAGCGATAAAAAATATTCCGCCTGCAATAACGATATTCATTGTCATTAAAAAGAAAATTGTGCACAACATGAAATTAAAGACAAAGAAGGTTTGGGTAACACCCATAGTCATCGGTTGACGAGTTAAAGCCACAAATAATGGATAAGTTTGATTAGTTTCAGCCACCACGATTAAAGCCCCTTCATGATGATTTCTGTACCTAAGTACGCTCCACCAATAATCAAGGCCAGTGCAATACAGCGAGTAATCATTTTACGTTTGTCTATTTCACCATGCAGCATTTCATAGCCAGACCAAATTACCGTTAGGATGCCAATACCAATCGCAGGTGTTCCAGAAAGCCAGTCACAGATGTTGTAAATGACTGAGGTTACAGTGTCGCTTCCAAAGCCAAGTGAGCTGGCAAAGGAATTAATGGGCAATAAAAATAAAGATAAAGTAAAAGCCTTGTTTCGCAATCGCATAAAATAAATCCTCATAGGTTAATCCAATATTTATTGGATTAAAGATTTATAGCATACGAAAAATAACTGATGTTAAATTTAGTATGAATTTTGTTAATTGATTGATTAATTGAATTTATGTGTTGGACGAACGGCTGGTTTATTTTTGATTTATATTACATGATTAAAGAATTAATTCAAAAAAAGGAATTATTAATATTCCTTCATTTGAATTAAAATTCGCTGAACACTTTTTATTTTATTTAATAAT
>CAIQCE010000128.1 GCA_903870185.1 uncultured Gammaproteobacteria bacterium | reverse complement strand
GTTAATAATAATTCTGAATTGAGTTTAATCCAATCAATCGAAGTGAATCTAGGAGAGATTATCATTACACCCAGAAACCAATATGGCATTCAATCGGAAGATGATTATGTGCTTAAACCTGTTATTGAAAATCAACAATTACATTGGCAAAAAAGCGGAGGCGGAGTTTTGGCAGGTTACGTTCATTAGGGGCAATCATTATGATGCCATTTTCGGCCATCGATTTTTGCCAAGAATTAATTAAAGACTCTACCAATGCTCGAGCATCCGATATCCACCTTGAAATGGAAGCTGATTTTTGTAGAATTCGAATTCGAGTAGATGGGCTATTACAAGAATTCAAGCGACTCACATTAACTGAAGCTTCCAGTGTTTTGAATCACCTCAAGGTATTGTCACAACTCAATATTGCTGAACATCGATTACCTCAAGATGGTCGATTTAGCTTTAAGCATTCTCACTCGATGCAATCTCGAGAATGCCGGATCAGCTGCTGCCCAAGTCTTTATGGCGAGAAATTAGTTTTAAGGTTGCTGCCTCTCGCGCAAGAACTCATTCGCCTAGAAGACCTGGGAATGGACACTTTTGCATTAAGCACTTTAAAATCCGCCTTAAAAGATTCGCAAGGATTAATTTTAGTCACGGGCCCTACAGGTGCCGGGAAATCAGCGACACTTTATGCAGCACTCAATTTTATTAATCAACCCGAGGCTCATATTATTACAATTGAAGATCCAGTAGAAATCCCTTTAATGGGCATCACTCAAGTTTCAGTCAATCCTAACATTGGCCTTAATTTTTCCAATGCGGTTCGATCATTTTTACGCCTAGATCCTGATATTATGATGATTGGGGAAATTCGAGATTCAGAAACAGCTCAAGCTGCTGTCCAAGCCGCGCAGACGGGGCATTTAGTATTATCAACCTTACACAGCCATGATCCAAAATCCAGCTTCATCCGACTCAGAAAACTCGGCATTCCTGAGCATGATTTGAATGAATGCTTACGTTTAATCATCTCCCAACGATTAGTGAGGAAAACTTGTGAAAATTGCAAAGGTCTAAGCTGCTCACAATGCCATCAAGGTTATTACGGAAGAACAGGTGTATTTTCCCTTCTTGATCTTAGTACTGATAAAAAACCCACTCATGATTTAAATTTAAGTTTTACACATCCCGATGCCATTCAAAGAACTTTGGGGGATTATCATGCTTAAACTTTTAGAATATTGGTGCCAAAGAGTCCCCACAAGACGAGTCCAAAATTTCACCCAAAATTTATCGCATTGCCTTGACGCAGGGATTCCATTAACAAATAGCATCAAGTTTTTAGAAGAACAAGAATCAAATGAATTTTTTAAAAGCATCTTGAATACAGTCTGTCAAAATATATCAAGAGGGCTGAGCTTTAGTGATTCACTCAAAGGCTTTGAGATGGTTTTTGGTCAATACTACCGGCAATTAATTCATTATGGCGAAGAATCGAGCTCATTAATTTTAACGCTGAAAGAATTACACCATTATCAATCCTTGGTTCTAAGATTTAAAGAAAAACTTCATCGTGCTTTAATTTACCCAATGGTTTTATTGTCAATGAGCCTTGGATTTGGCTTTTTACTTATTTTCTGGATTATTCCACAATTTTCATCTTTATTTATTCATCATGAATCAGAATTACCCGCCATCACTCGAATACTATATCAATTAAGTCAAATGGGGGCGCCATTAATATTCACTTGGATTTTTGGTTTTTTGATTTTAGTTACAGGAGGATTTTATGCAGCCAAAAAAGAGCCTCGAATACAATCCTGGATGGCAGAATTACCCTTAAAAATACCTTTACTTTCTTCTTGGATTCAACTCGTTGAAATCACTCGTTGGTGTCGGTTGATGTCAACTACGCTTAATTCAGGCATGAATTTACTTAAGGCTTTAAAACTCTCTGAGGAAGCATTTACTCATCCGACCTACAAAGAAAAACATTTTGAAATTTTAGAATACCTTCAATTTGGATACAATTTATCAGCGGCATTAAATGAGATTGCTTATTTCCCCCTCTTTATTACTCAATTAGT
Organism: uncultured Gammaproteobacteria bacterium; assembly: GCA_903870185.1. Taxonomy (GTDB): domain Bacteria; phylum Pseudomonadota; class Gammaproteobacteria; order Coxiellales; family Coxiellaceae; genus CAIQCE01. The sequence goes on along the minus strand of CAIQCE010000128.1, from coordinate 476 downwards.
GGCGTTAGGTGAGGAATCAGGGTCGTTGAATGCCATTTTCCTTAAGCTCGCGGAATATTATGAATCGAAACTGGAAGCCTCATTATTAGTGATCATTCAATGGTTGGAACCTTTAATACTGTTGTTGATTGCTGGCATTACCGGTATTCTTATCATCGCACTTTACTTACCTTTATTTGAAATAGGTCAACTAATAGAATGAATATACTTTACCCTACTTGGATCTTACTAGGTTTTGCTGCTTTATTGGGAGCGGTGATTGGGAGCTTTATTAATGTCGTGATTATTCGCTATCCTAAAATGCTGAAAGAGCGGTGGAATGAAGAGTGCCAAGCTTATTTAAATTTAAATCCCAGCGCCAGTTCAAACTCACTGAATCTTTCTAAGCCTCGCTCTCATTGCCCTCATTGTCGGCACTTACTTTCTTGGAAAGAATTAATTCCCATTTTGAGCTATCTAGTTCTTAGGGGCCGCTG
>CAIQCE010000127.1 GCA_903870185.1 uncultured Gammaproteobacteria bacterium | reverse complement strand
TCATAGTTTCGATGAGAATAAATTGGCGCTTGAAGATGATGCTCTCCGCCTTTTAGTCTAATTAAAAATTGCAGCAAATCTTGAGTTCTGTAACTTTCAGGAAACCCTTTTCTCAACATCAGCCCACGAGTCTCTAATTCTTGATTAGGATAAATAAATCCATCAGTATTCAACAGAGCGACTCGGGGATGCTCAGGCCAACGTGACAGCAAAAGCTGCAACAATCGAGAGCTCAAACTTTTACCGACTGCTACGCTACCTGACACCCCTATAATATAAGGCACTTTTGCCCCTTTATGACCTAGGAACTGCTGAGTTGACTGATGTAAAAACTGGACACCCTTTACATAAAAATTTAACAACCTCGACAAAGGCAAATATATCTCCACCACCTCTTCCATGGATATGGCTTCAATCTGACCGTGCAACTGAACCAATTCCTCTGCCTCTAGCGTCAAAGGCGTATCGCAACGTAATTGCGACCATTGCTCACGATTAAATTCTCGATAGATATGGGTTGTCATTTTTTACCTATCCACAAAACGCATCGAAAGATCGATAGCATGCAAATGCTTCGTTAATGCACCGACAGAAATATAATCCACCCCAGTTTCTGCAATCGATCGCAAAGTTTCTAAATTCACATTACCTGACACTTCCAATTTAGCTCTACCTTGATTGAATAAAACGGCTTCTCGCATTTCTGCTAAATTAAAATTATCCAACATCACTACATCGACTTTATGCAACAAGGCCTCTTCCAATTCTCTTAAAGATTCTACTTCAATCTCAATTAATTGCTCAGGACTCGCTCTTCTCGCTCTAAGGATCGCCTCACCCACTGAACCTGCCGCCATGATGTGATTTTCTTTCAGTAAATAAGCATCATAAAGACCCATTCGATGATTCTTACCACCCCCGCAATGAACAGCATATTTCTGCGCTAAACGTAATCCGGGAATGGTTTTTCGAGTATCGAGTAACTGGGTGGAAGTGCCCTTCAATATATCCACATAGGATCGTACTGTAGTGGCTGTGCCAGACAGAGTTTGAAGCCAATTTAATGCAGCCCGCTCACCCGACAATAAAGCACGCGCTGGCCCCTCTAGCTCCAAGAAAATTTGATTAGGCTCTGCTCGTTCGCCCTCTTCTAATTTCCAAATACATTTTACTCGCGGGTCTAAGTAAGTAAATACTTCTTCCACCCAAGCTTTCCCGCATAAAATCATACTCTCGCGAGTCATCACGGTGGCCTTGATATTTTGATCCATTGGAATTAAAGCAGCGCTCAAATCTCCTGCCCCGAGGTCTGCTACTAAATCCTCTGAGACTGCCTTCTTAATTAACTTAAGATCTAAAGAAGTCGGCATGATTGGCTCACCGATGCTTGGGTTTTTTGCGTCGATGCTGGCTCAAACCCCAGAGTGTCATGACAGGGCCTGAAATCACATAGCCTGCAAAAACGGCTAATAAAATATCAGGAGGATCGAAAGACACTAAAACTAAAGCCATGACTAAAAGGATAATCACTATAAAAGGTACTCGCCCTCGTAAGTCGATGGATTTAAAACTATGATAACGAATTGTGCTGACCTTAAGGACACCCACCATAATCGTGATAATCATCACGGGCAATGCGATACTCACACCTGTGATATCGTACTTCGTCGCCACCCAGATCATACTAGCAATCAACCCTGCCGCTGCTGTAGTAGTAATACCTTGAGAATATTTAGGGTTTAGTTTGTTGAGCTGAGTATTGAATCGAGCCAAGCGCAAAGCAGTACAAACGGCATAAATAAAAGCCGCCAACCAGCCTGGCTTACCCAATGAATATAAAGACCAATTATAAAGGATCAGTGCAGGTCCTACCCCGAAGCAGACCATATCGCAAAGACTATCGAGCTGAGCTCCAAAATCGCTAGTAGTATGAGTCATTCTAGCGACTCGACCATCCAGCCCATCAAAAAGCATCGCTATAAAAATGGCAATTGCTGCTGTCTCATAATTGCCCTTCAAGGCTATTACAATGGCGTAAAAACCAGCAAACAAAGCAGTAACTGTGAATAAATTAGGTAATAAATAAATGCCCCTAGCTCGAGGAGTTGAATCATCAAAATCATGCGCCATGAACAAAAGTCCCATTAATGAAAAACCTCGTTATCATACACGATCCCCCACTTCGGTGCCAGGTAAGGCGCCTGGCACCTAACAATCCAACCGATTGGCTAATTATAGCTATTTTCCCTTTATAGCCTGAGGCTATTTTGTCGGATTGAGTCTATACTGTCAGCTCTTAAAACAGCTTAATAGTCAGCCATGAAAATCACCCCTGAGCCCTCCCATTCCGAAGCCATCTATAATATTGGAGATCTCTATTTCCAAGATTTGCTGAAAGATATCGCTCTCGCGACATCCACTATCAATCTTGAAACCTATATTTTCGATAATGATCACCTTGGCCAAAAAGTGGCTGAAGCCCTAATGGCTGCCGCTGAAAGAGGGATTCAAGTTCGAGTTCTGGTCGATGGAGCCGGCACCCCTCAATGGAGCAGCTCTTTGGCACCCTCATTGGAATCATCCGGCGTCCAAACCCGAATTTTCCACCCCTTTCCCTGGCAATTGTGGAGCTGGAGTCGTGCCGTCGTTAAAGTCCCACTACTCTTAAAATGGATTTACCTACTACTCAAAATCAACTCCCGAAACCATCGAAAGGTTTGCATGATCGACCAAAAAATCGCCTATATCGGCAGCCTGAATATCAGCGCTAGCCACCTTTCTGTAATAGCAGGGGGAAAAGGCTGGAGGGACACAGCCGTGAAGCTCGAAGGAGCTGATCTAAGCCAGCCCCTAGAAGCTTTCAACCAAGCCTGGGATAATCAACCCCTCAAAGAAAGACTATCAGCCGCTTTTAGGCAGGTCAGGCGCAATCCTTTGATCCGCCTTAATCACACCCGACATCGAAGACGTGTGCTCCATAAAAACTTGATTCGGATCATGAGCAAATGCAAACATCGTTTGTGGATCACCAATGCTTATTTTGTGCCTGATAACCGACTCTTAAAACAATTAAAAGAAGCCGCTGCCACCGGTGTAGATGTTCGCATCCTCCTTCCTAAAACCTCTGATGTGCGAATGATGCCTTGGGCTTCTAATACCTTTTATCTGAATTTATTAAAAGCCGGTGTTCGCATTTTTGAATATCACCTCAGCTTTTTACACGCTAAAACTTTAATTATCGATGATTGGATGCTCGTCGGTTCCAGTAATTTAAATCACCGAAGTTTATTACACGACTTGGAAATCGATGTGAATATCACCACAGATGAGGCTAAAAAAGCCGTAGAAACCCAATTTATCGAAGACTTAAAATCTTCCAAAGAAATCAATCTCGACGAGTGGCTCAAACGACCCTTAAGTCAGCGAATCATGGGAAGATTGATTTTGTACGCAAAGTATTTAATATAAAGAAACTTCCAACACTCTAAGGAGCACACCTTGAACATCATTCAAAAATTAATATTGACCGCATTGATCACCACTCTAATGACTGGCTGCCACACTGTACAAGGAGCAGGTGAAGACCTTTCCGCAGGCGGAAAAGCTCTCAGTAATGCAGCCGTGAAAGTTCATTCTAAAATTTAACGATTTTAAAGAGTTATCAGGCTGCAACCCCTCAAGCCCGATAAACCTGCTCCATATAAAATGTGGTTTCGCTTGGCACCAAGCCATCATCCCCACAGCTTGTTATAAATAACGTAGGTCGGCGCTAAGCTCTGCATTGGCATTTAGCCTAAAATACCTGATGAACTCTACGCAGGGCGAGCCCGACAAGAACCTACAATTGCCATTCACCTCATCGTGCATCGCCTTAACCCAGGATCCAGGAAAAAATCGATACGTAATAATTACTCAAAACTAAGAAAATCTTAAGATTCAGCTGGTAGTATAGACTAACTGATTGATTTAACTCTATAAAAATACCAGTAAAAACAAGGGGAATTAAAATGGGATTATTAGCATCTGCAACAAAAGCAGCCACAGCACTATTAAGGACAGTAGGAACAGAAGTTGTAGAAACTGCTAGATATATGAGAGATGACCTGCATCATGCAATGGGGGATGCACAAATTCATCTTAAGGATATAACAGGCACTAGCCGATTTTCAGCAACTACCAATACTGCGGTAACTGAATTTCTTAGAGTTAACCCAACCCTATTAAATTATCAAGACGAGAATATC
>CAIQCE010000126.1 GCA_903870185.1 uncultured Gammaproteobacteria bacterium | reverse complement strand
TCTTAGCCATTTTATCTCCTTAAGATTTCAAATAATAACAGCAATTATTGCTGACAATCGTTATTCTAACGATAAGTTAAGGATTGATCCAGCATGAATTTAATTCAACCTCTAAATTTAGGTCCGCTAAAATTCCCAATTAATCTTATTCAAGGCCCTTTAGCTGGGATCAGCTGCGCCCCATTTCGTTACTTAACTTGGAAATACAGCCAGCCTGCCTATAGCTGCACAGAAATGATTTCTTGCAAGACCTTAATTCATCAATCAAAGGCGCTTCAAAAACGCTTTGTCACATTAGATGAACGAGAAGGGCCCGTTTCCTTTCAGCTTTCAAGCAACAATCCTCAGGAATTAGGAGAAGCTTCTAAAATAGTAACGGAGTATGGAGCATCCTTGATTGATTTAAATTGTGGCTGTCCTGTTAAAAAAATACGTAGCAAAGGAGCTGGTTCCAGTCTCTTAATGCAGCCCCTAGAGCTTTATAAACTTATTCAATCGATGAAACAAAATACGCACCTACCGGTTTCTATTAAAATTAGAGTGGAAGGCAATAGTACTGATCAATTCAACCAGGAAATTGCCAAGGTCGTAACTGAAGCAGGAGCTGATTTTATAGTGGTTCATGGAAGACATTGGACTGAGCATTATGAGACTCCTTGTAATTATCAACAAATCCAATTTTTTGTTGAAAATATGAAAATCCCAGTCATTGGAAATGGTGATGTTGCCTGTCTGGATTCATTGAAAAAAATGCTAGCAACCGGATGCGCTGGAGTCATGATCGGACGCGCAGGAGTAGGGCAGCCATGGTTAATTAACAAATTGATTTCGGAACTTGAGCAAAAACCATTTTCCATGCCTGATTCTGTTGAGATCGGTGAGATTTTTATAGAGCATATAGAGCGATTAGTTTCATTGCTGGCTAGTGAGAAATTTGCCATTTTGCAAGCACGAAAGTTTGCTAAATATTATGCAAGAGGGCTGGAAAATCGAATAGATTTTCATTTAGCTATTAGTCAGATAAATTCTTTTCAAAAGTTAGAAAGCATAACGAGAGAATATTTCAAAACAAGCGAGCAATTAAATAGTGTAGGTTAGTGCCAAGCGAAGTGTGGCCTAACAAATCAACATGGATGTGCTTCACACTAACCCGTTGTCCCGCGGCTTGTCCGCGGGATCCAGAAATGTGTCTTAAGTTAAAATATCTAATTTTAAAAACTATTTTTCCAAGCTCTAAGCTCTGTAAATACCTCAATAGGATCCGCGATAACTCGACCTAAATATTCACTCACAGCCGCTTGAACTGAAGAAAAATGGCACCGCAAAAAAACATTAGTTAATAATTCAAGTTCTATGCTACTGGGTAAGGTGCATTCTCCAGCCGCTCTTTGAATTCTTACCATTTCAATTCGTTTCTGAAGGTCTAAATTCTCAGGCTCAACGATCGATGCAAAGCGAAGATTAGCTTCAGTATATTCATGCCCACAATAAATTTGGGTTTTGGAATCTAATTCCGCCAACGTTTTCAAAGAACGAAACATCTGGGCAGGTGTGCCTTCAAAGATTCGACCACATCCTCCTGCAAATAAAGTATCACCACAGAATAATAACCCCTCTCCATAAAATGCTATATGCCCTAAAGTATGCCCAGGAATAGCTAATACTTGGGCCCTGAAATTGAGCTCGGGTAGGGTGATGGTTTCGCCTCCCTCTAAAGGGCAGGTCGCATGTAAAATCTTTTCACACTTGGGTCCCCATACAGGCACATTTTTATATTCCAGCAGGCGTTGAATTCCACCACTGTGATCAGCATGGTGATGGGTCAGTAGAATAGCTGATAAATTGAGATGTTTGGACTCTAGATATTGAATCACAGGATCTGCATCACCAGGGTCAACAATAGCGACCAGAGCACAATCAGGACGTGAAATTAGCCAAATATAATTATCATTAAAGGCTGGGATAGGGGATATCTTATGCATAGGCTATAATACAACAACTTGATATATTAGCTTAATATTTTCTTAAGCCAAACAAGGCAATCTCAACATTTTTTTTGGCAACGAGATACCGATGCTAAATGAGAAGCCCCATATTTCAATGCTATTTTGTTTTGTTGGGTTTCATTGCATTCGGCCCAATCTAAGTTACTCTTATCGACTAAATACTTCTTTCGCTACTGTGAAAGCATTAGTTACCGCTGGAAAACCTGCAAACGGAAGTGTTTGTAATATGGTTTCAATAATTTGCTCTTTGCTGCCTCCGAGCTCTAAAGTTGCCTCAATATAAGCTTTTAATTGTGGTAATGCACTTCCCAATGTTACACAGGAAGAAATTATAACCAAATGTCTGCTTAACAAATCGAGACCAGGTCGTGAAAGAATATCAGCATAGCCAAATTCTATTGCTAGAGTGGCATAATCAGGGCAGATATCCTGCATGGATTCAACTAAGGCTGCGCCCGTGTGGCCACCATGAAGCTTATTTAATAAAGCCACACCTTTCTCATATCTACTAGTCATGGTTTCCCCTTGGTTATGTTATTTTATTTTGCTGGGCTTTATTATATTCAGCACAACCTACAGATTCAATCCCAAGCTAATCGGTTAAATAATAAAGGCACCTAAAAGGTGCCTTTATTATTTAACTTGGCGGAGGCCGAGGGGATGCAATTATAGCTATAACACATTGATTTATGAATGTTTATTGCGGGTCTTTTTCAGAGATGCCAAAAAATATACCCCCATTTCAGGTGGATTCTAGTGGATGTTATATTGGATGAAATCAGTCAGTTGCTTCCATTTTGAGGATAGCTCAAGAACTTGCGACAAACTAGCGACATTTAGATAACCTAGCAATGTAGGTTGGGTTGAGCAACGCGAAGCCCAACAATACGGGATTGAAGCAAATTTCATATTAAATAAACTAAATAATCTATCGACTAGAATAATTGGTCAAACTTAATGAAATATCGTCGCACTTTAATTTCAGGGGCTACCTATTTTTTCACGGTTAACTTAGCTAATAGAAAAAACACTCTTTTAGTTGACCATATTGACAAACTTAAATTATCTTTCAAAAAGGTTAAAGAAAATCATCCATTCGATATAGAGGGAATTGTTATTTTACCTGATCATTTGCATATGCTTATGACTTTGCCTCCTAATGATTCAAATTATTCTCAACGATGGGGTTTAATTAAATCAGGTTTTTCATATCAACTGCCTTTAAACGAAGAGTTATCTCTTAGTCGACAATCTAAACGTGAAAGAGGCATATGGCAAAGAAGGTTTTGGGAGCATTTGATTCGGAATGAACTAGATTATGAAAGACATTTAAATTATATTCATTATAATCCCGTCAAACACAAGTATGTTAAAAAAGCTAGTGATTGGCGGTTTTCTAGTATTCACAGTTATATCACTAAGGGTGTATTAACGACTGATTGGGCGACTGATATTGAATTATGGACACCCGAGGTTGATTCATTTTAATCGTTGGGCTTCATTGCATTCAGCCCAACCTACGTTACTGAAGATGCTATTATTAAAGCAGGGTTTACGATGATAGAAGTTAATCGCCAAAGTATGCGCGGTGTTCCGCCTGTTGTACGGCCTAGTATTCGTGGTGTGGCAATGAGGACGTAAGTAATAAGGGGTTTAGTAAGTGGTCAACTTACTAACGCCCCTTCATGTTAGGAGATGAGATGCCTAGTATAGAATTTTACGGTGATCTGTTTGATGAAACAGCTTATGTCAAATTGCCTAATTTAGATCAAATGAGGTATGACATTTGTGCGCTGTATGATTATCTTTATAAAAATCATGCGCATCATTTTACTGGGCTGGCTTGTCATGATCAAATTTTAAAACCGCGTCCTAATTCTATTGTTGCAATAAATAGACAGCTTTCTCTTATGGAGATGGGATATGCTATTCGAGGGATTTTAAGCTTATTTGAAGCACACTTGTCGTATCTTGCAACTAAACCATTTTCAGATAAACAAATGCAAAAAGTTTATGATTCTATGTGTGACATAACGGATATAGTTCATGCTGATGCTAATTTATTTATCGCAGGTTTACATGGAGATAGATTTAGAACTGACATACCTTATTTAGCGTTTTATCAAAATGAAGGGCAATGGCCTTACTATCCAAGCACGGCTGATGAATGGATAAGTGATTTTAATGTAGGTTTATCCTATCTCTGCCGCTATACATTGCTCGCAAGAGCGGCTACCCCGACACCTATAGTCATTAGTTATAGAAATGATGGTAAGGGTAAGGGTGCTATTTATGATCATGCCACATTTCAACAAATCACAGGGCGTGATACGGTGATCACTGCTGATTGGGGTAGTACAAAACCATGTTTTTTGGATCTGCTCACTAATTTTGATCAGCCTCGCTTAACATTGGGTGTGCCATATGAAAAAGATGTTTCTTATATGCGGCCTCTTTATGCAAGTGAATTGGGTGCTGAGTTGATAAAAGACAGCTTATTGGTTATTCCAGGAGTGCCTGAATTTGATATGAGTCGATATTCGCCTGCTAAACTGCCAATAATATTAAAGGATGCTAAGGATCGTGCAGCTTATGAAAATAGACTGTTAACTGAATCTATAAATAGAAGACCCATTCTTGCGATTTGTGGTGGGTTATATCGCCTTCTAGGTGTGCTTGGGCAAGAAATTGTTAATGTAGATGGCCATTCTGGTTCAATGCCACATTTTGAAGGCGGGGACCTAGTTGATAATGATCCAAAACATCCCATTGTTATTGCATCCGGGTCAAAGCTTGCTAGCTTGCTTGGATATACTCAGACTGTAATGGGCGGTAAGAAAGCACAATTATGGTCCTCAACAATGAATGTGACCAGTGTGCATCATAAGGCTGCAAAAGAACCCTTTTCTCATGATTTTAATAGCAATTATGCTGTAGTGGCTTATGCTAAACGACCTGCTGGCCATAAAGGCAGCTTTAGTGAATCAGTTGAGGCAATAGAAAGGCTAGGAGATGGGCCATCAGTTGTTGGGATGCAATCTCATCCAGAAAGTGCGACGGGGGATTCTTCCGATGAACGTAGACAACAAAACATGATTAATGCATTAGCTGAAGAGGGAGATCGATTACAACAAAGTAATGCGCGTAGACAGATGGCAGAGTTATCTAACCATTACTATGGAATATTCAATGTATTAAGAATAGGTCGAACTGGCTCTGAAGAAGAGATTGAGGTAAGACTTGGTTTATTACACGAAGTTAAACGTAGGTTAAGCGGAGGCCCTATTATTTTTTCTCAGCGAGATCGTCAAAAGGCACGAATGGTCTTCAGGCATCAGGCAGCTGCTGATGCTGATGGATGGGTTTCTGTAGCATTTGAAGGATTAAAGAAGCAACGTAATAGATGGAATTTTACTATGGCGTTCGAAGATAATCTGAAATGTAATGAGTTGTTGTCCGCGCTTGGTGAGGATAGTTTTCCTAGATTCAGAGAAATTTGTCTAGCAATGTCAATTGATGAAAAAGTCCGATTGAATGATGCATTATCAGGTGCGATTGTTGTTAGATATAATTGCTACTAAACAAAAAAAATAGGATGTTGTAAGTTGACAATCTACATACGTTCCTCATATGCTAAGTATTCCTAGGAATAGCAGCGAAATAAAAAAATGTTAAAAGTGTAGAAGTTTAGACTTCATCTGACAGTTACCCGTTTTTCAGTTATGGGTTTACTGTCAGTTTAAGTTGAGATTTTCAACTTTTTCCTGCCATTTTTTTATTGATACCTGGGAACAGCTTTATGAGGTTCTTCTGGGAAGAGGTCGTGATATTTGGATATCAGAGCTATTAGACAGCTCCTGAAGATAAGGAGCAGCTTTAGTGCTGCAAACCAAACCGATAGCCTTGGGAAAACTTCAGCGTAAACAATCAGTGACTTTCAGAGGGCTTTAGTCCAGAGGCCAGGATCTTTTTTACCCTAAAAAACTTTCAAAAGTACAGATCAGCAGCTTCCCCTTTAGCGGGAGCTGCTGCACGAACGTCTTTAAACTTTACACTATGCTTTTCAGTATAAATAAAAATATTACCGTCTCGAAAGCGTTTATCGGCGTATATTCCATGTTCGTGAGAGTTAGGTATTTTTTCAGAATCTTCTGAAGCTGAAAGGGCGTCTACGACGCTTTCTCCTTCATAGAAACTTTCAATATTTAGTAGGAAAAAAGGGATTATTTTTCTGCCGCTGCCTGGCATTGGTTCATTTTTTTTGCAATAGTAAATAAGCTATGTTTTATTAAGGAAATATTAAAGAGAAGTAAATATACGATGCTCGCCAGCGCTTATTTTTAAACAACAGGACTTAGGTTAGAAAAGTCCTTTAAAATCAATGACATTGGTGGAGGCGGCGGGGATCTGATTCGACTCATAACCTATTGATTTAAAATAGAATATAGGCGATTGTTTTACCAGATACCCCCAAAATATACCCCCATTTCATGTGGATTATAAAGATTATTAAAAATTGTTATTGGATTTTGCTTATTTTCAGTAAAAACAATTTTCAAGAGTTTAAATATCCGTATCAGCCTGTCTTTCCACTGATTGAAAGAGTTTTTGTGCCACTAGGGAATTTAAGCTTACTCCAGCACGTGATGCTTCAATAGCCAGTGCTCGGTGTATTCTTCTATCAAGCCGTACGTTAAATTGACCACTATATTCTTTTCGTGTTGGTGCAACAGGAGTAGGCTCATTATGCTTACGGTAGCTCTCCTTCATTGTCTCCCAAGCTGCTTTTAGGTCCCCAAGCGCTTCTTCCGCTGTACTACCACAAGCAGACACATTAGGAAGCTCCACAAAGTGTGCTATAAAATCCCCATCACTATCTTCGAGTAAATGGATGCTAAAACCATCGAATTCATCACGCATTTTTAGTTTCCTCCGCTAGTTGTAGTAAAAACTGTTTTACCTGGTAACCCTTTGCCTTTCCTGATCGATTTTGTACCGAGATTCGGTGACTTCTTGGGGAATACCAAATTTGGTGGCTCCCAGACTGGTGGTCTATTACCCAACCGAATCTTTCCATTAATGTCTGAAACTCAGGAAATGAAAGGCCATCTGGGTTGTTTTTAGCTTTTAGTAGTAGCTTTTCACTTTTACTCATAATGTAACTATATACGGTTACATAGTTTTGTCAAATGCAAAAGATAAATTTGCCTGACTTTTCCCTAATACCTTGAATTTTAAATATTTATCCCCATTATAAAATCTATGATTTAACCTGGGTGGGCTCTCGTAATTTTTGAATTTTAAATATATTGAGGG
>CAIQCE010000125.1 GCA_903870185.1 uncultured Gammaproteobacteria bacterium | reverse complement strand
ATTTAAACGAGAAGAATCTTTATGGGCAGCATTGGCGCTTGAGACTACACCCCCTAAGCCAGGGTGCTTGGGCAACCGCTAGAGAATTTAAAAGGCGTGGGTTGGCGCTAAGGTCTGCAGCTTCTTGTTGGCCCGCGCTAACGCTTGGGAAGAACCTACAATTGGACCAACCTACCTCATAACACCCTATGGCAAATGATCTTCGGATTTTCGAGCCTGAGGGATTAAGCTTGAACGATTCAAACCAATGGCAACCGCCAACGATCCGGCAATATAAATAGAGGAATAAGTTCCAATCACAATTCCGATGATCAATGCCAATGAGAAGCCATGAAGCATGCTGCCACCAAATAAAAACAAAGCGATCACGACTAGCAAAGTTAAACCCGAAGTCATAATGGTTCGGGACAAAGTTTCGTTAATAGAAAGATCCATGATTTCGGTGGGAGAACCTTTTCTTAATTTTCTAAAATTTTCGCGAACTCGATCATAAACCACAATCGTATCATTCAGAGAATAACCGATTACGGTTAATACACCCGCTAAAACAATTAAATTAAATTCGAGATGAAAAAAAGAAAACACACCTAAAATCAAAATAGGATCATGAATCAATGCGACAGCGGCACTAATCGCGAATCGATAATCAAAACGCAAGGCTATATAAATCATGATGCCAATTAGAGCGACTAAGATGGCTAAAATCCCATCGGTCATCAGAGCCTTCCCTACTTCAGGTCCAATATAATTCAACTCTCCGATATTACCTCCCGGCAAAAGCTCAGTCATTTTTGACTTCAATGCTTCCTGAGATAATGTGGTTTGAGGCGCCACACGAATAGAAATTTCTCGAGCAGTATAGGCTTGTACTATAGCTTCTTTAAATCCTGCATCCACTAGGCGCTCTCGAATCAGATTCACATCGGCCGGTTGCTCAAATTTAATTTCAAGCTGTGTACCACCGGTAAAATCCAACCCTAAATTAAGCCCTTGAGAAAATATTGCGATCATGGAAGCTATAAAAACCACAGCAGAGAATATCGCGGCCGATCGACGTTGTCGCATAAATTGGATTTTCGTTTTGGTTTTAAAAAATTCCATGATTAGAGTCCAATTGAGATTTTCTTAATATTGCGACGCCCGTAAACTAAATTCACAACGCCCCGAGTAAAAAATATCGAAGTGACCATTGAGGTCAACAAACCGATAATTAAATTCACCGCAAATCCTTGAACCGATCCACTGCCTAGAGCAAAAAGCACTGCAGCAACAATCAAGGTTGTTAAATTCGCATCGACAATGGTCGCAAAAGCTCTCTGGTATCCCGCATTGATACTGCCTTGAATACCTGTTCCATTTCGAAGCTCTTCTCGAATACGCTCATTGATCAATACATTCGCATCGACCGCCATACCCACCGTTAATACAATCGCTGCAATACCAGGCAGTGTTAAAGTCGCACCGAGTATCGACAAAATCGCGACGATGAATACAATATTCAGCAACAACGCCATATCGGCAATTAACCCAAAAATAGAATAATAAATCGCCATAAAAATAATCACAATCAAAGAACCGATCAGAGTTGAATAAACCCCTCGCTGAATATTAGCCGCACCGAGACTCGGGCCTACTAAACGCTCTTCCACAAAACTCACTGGAGCAGAGTAGGCACCTGACCTTAATAATAAGGCTAAATTCTTCGCATAATCAGGACTATCTAATCCTGTAATTTGAAAATCATTGCCTAAAGCACTTTGAATAGTCGCTACACTTATCACTGATTCAACAGGTTTGTGAGTCGTGACAATTTTTCCATCGACCATGTGTTGTTGTTCTTTGGTTTCCACGTAAACGACTGAAAGAGGCTTTCCGATATTAGCACCAGTGACTCGATTAAACAGATCCACACCGCTGCCGCTCAGTCGAATGGAAACAGCAGGCCGACCATTTTGATCCATTGCGCTCGAGGCATTTACAATTGAACTGCCTTTCAAAACCACTTGGTCTTTTAATAAAACCGGTTGGGATTGATATTGATAGAGATGTGAACCAAAAGGCAGCATCCCGTTAATAGCGGAAGCGGTGTCGTGATCCACATCCACCATCTGCAAACGTATCGTAGCGACCTTTCCGATCATATCCTTCGCGCGTGCGGCATCTTGAATACCTGGCAAATCCACACTGATATGATCCACGCCTTGTCGCTGTACCACGGCTTCAGAAACACCAAGGGCATTCACACGATTACGCAGTGTCGTCATATTTTGTTCGATGGCATAATTTTGTATTTTAATTATTGCTTCTTCTCTTAATGCCAACTGCAAATTCAAACCTTCATCGGTCATCGTATAGTCTGAGAATTGAGAAGCGAGATGATCTTTCGCACGAGACAAATCAGCCGCGTTGCGAAACACAATATGAATTTCCGAACCTTTATTTAGATTAATAGAGGCATAACGAATACGACTCTTACGCAAATCTTCTGTAATACTATGTACATCTCCCATTTCACGAGCATTCAGCATCGCAGGCATATCAACTGCCAATAAGAAATGGATCCCTCCACGAAGGTCCAAGCCTAGATGCATCGGTTTTGCACCAATCGATTGTAACCAAGCAGGAGTTTTAGGTACTAAATTGGCAGCGACT
>CAIQCE010000124.1 GCA_903870185.1 uncultured Gammaproteobacteria bacterium | reverse complement strand
CTATGCGATGTCCCTGTTCGGTGACTTGTTTGACTGCTTCTATCCTGAATTCTTCGGTATAGCGTTTTGAGTTCATAACACACCTCCAATATCCCCAATTTAATGGGTTCGGAGTGTCTAGTAAACTGGTGGCGATTCAGTATCTCTATATTCTTTATTGTGCTACCGTTTAATTATGAAATCCATATTAATCCCTGTTATTACAGCACTCTTTTTGGCAAACCCTGCATTTGCTCAAAATCAGCCAGTAAAAATGTCCAAATCAGGTATTTGTCATGCGCCTTCAAGCTCTTATTACTCCAGAACTAAGCATTTCAAGCCCTACAATACTTTAGAAGAGTGCCTTAAAGCTGGCGGGAGATTACCAAAAAAATGAAATTCGTTAAGAAGCTCTTGCTGTGCGCTCTAATACTCATCTTGCTGATCATCGGCTTGGTGGTTTTATCAAATACGCTATTTACTACTAAGCTAGAACTTTCTTGTGCTGGCGAGTTTGTTGAGACGCTAAATGGAAAAGTTCTAAGCCGTGAAAAAAGCTTAAGAGCCGTTCAAATTCAAATTACTGAGCTACCCTTTCGAAAACAATATGTTTTGGCAAGCTCCGGTAGCATCTTGATAACCAGTAGTGAAGCTGACAGAAATACCGATAACAATGTAACGATGACTATGGCAAATGATGTGGATGTGATTGCGGGCCGACGATACACAACGAAAGACTCCACTGTTTTTAACGCAATCAGCCTAAACCGCATTACTAAAGTTGTAAAAGTAGAAACCTATGGCAAAAGACTGCCCAATGGTGATTACCGCGAAGACATCTTTAGCGGAATATGTGAACCTACAAAGCCTCTGTAAATGAAAACTACTAAATTAGTCCTACTTACTAGCATCGCACTTCTTATGGCAGGTTGTGGCGATGACAACGCAGCGCCCATTTATGGAAAAGATACTGGACTACCTTTTAACTGTCGCGCATTCGTTCAGTTTGCAATTGATGAATACAGGGCAGGAAAGTATTCCGCCAATGATACATTCTCAGCACTTGAGCGAAATTGTGGTGCGAATGGCTGGTCTTGGAAGAATGTAAGGGAAAAATAATGGCGATCGTTATTGCAATACTTCTAGCAATGATTCTCGTTGCGATGGTATCTTCGAATAAAGATGCAGCAACTGGTGTTATGAGTTTTATACAAATTGCACTAGCTGCATCAATGATGCTCGCCATTTGGGGAATAGTATTAGGCTACATGTACTGGGCTTATCTATCTGAAGAGGAGCATGGCTGGTTTCAAATCATACTTACAGTGGGTCTTGCAATTGCTCCCCCTGTAATTATGTATATGGCAAGAAAAGATATTGTTAGCGAATATAAATTCAGTAAAAAAAGTTTTTTTAAGAAACTTAGTCTCTATCTATTATTTGCAATAGCCTTTTGGATACTCGCTGTATTAGCTGATGAAACGCGAAAAAATTTCCCCTTTATGGGAACGGCTTTATTGATTGCTGGTCTTTTAATCACTGGCAACATTTTGCTAACAAGAACATTTAGACACCCCGCTCGCTGGAAGCTTATCTGGTTTGGTTCGGGAGAACCATTCGAGATTGCAGAAAAAGAATTTAATCTTTTTGAAGAAAAGGTAAAAAAGAGGCGGGAAGAGTTTGAGAAATCATCCAAAAACCTTTCAGATATTGATGGGAATCTTGTAGAAGAAAAATTTAAGTCAGAATTGAATAAAGCTGTAGAAAAAAGATTTGAAACTCAAGAAGAATTAGAAAAAATGCAATACAAGGAAGATACTGTCCTAACATTCTTTTGGTATCTTTTTATTTTTGGTTGCTTCTCTCTAATTAGTATTTTTTGGGACTTTGCCTTCCCCTATGTTTTGGACTTTAAATTGATCAATGGTCAATCTTGGCTTGCTACTACAGTTCTCGCAGGATTTATATTTTTTACTGTTGTTGGAATTTATGCATCCATAGATAAATATATTATCAACAGCAATAATTAAGCCCAGTCATTGAAAATCCTCAACTCGAACCATTAAGTAGCAAATACTCCTATTACTTGGGATATGGCAATAGCTCATTAATATCCACTGCCTCCGGCTTTGCTGCCACAAGTCTTGATGCAGCCGTTAAGCCCATGAGTCTTTGTAGCTTCAGAATTGCCTCTAAAGCCCCATCTCTTACTCGTAGCCAAGCGCTCTCCCTGCCATTTACCACCATGACCGAACCGGACTCTATATATCCAATCGTGGCATCCATGTAGATTTGCATCTGGTCAGCAAGCATCCATAAGGCGCATTGATAGCTAGCGGGATGAAAGCCATAAACCTTCTCCAAAAACTTGCTTGTTTCCTCAATGAATTGAGAGCGTGAAAATAGACTGGGGTTATCCATCTTATTCATTCTGTCGATAATTTCTTTGGTATTTACCACACTGCTATCTTGCGCATAAGCAGACACAACAAATAGTATCGACACCAAAAAAATAATTTGCTTCATTTAGTGTTGAATTCAACCGAAAATTGATCAAAAAAGGACCAAATGTTCAATTGAAAATTGACCATGTGTTAAACCCTACCTGCCTAGTTATTAGGCAGGAGGCACAAGGTGATCACAATGGACATGATTGGCAAGGTCAGAAGG
>CAIQCE010000123.1 GCA_903870185.1 uncultured Gammaproteobacteria bacterium | reverse complement strand
GATTTCTTCTTGAGCTAATCTTTTATCGAATAAAGCATTTTCTTTGGCTTCGGCATTTAAAGCTTCTTCTTTATGTTTTAAAAATGACGCATAGTCCCCGGACCAACTGATCAGATTTCCATTATCGAGTTCAATGATTCGAGTCGCAATATTTTGCATAAAAATTCGATCATGGCTGATGAAGAGTTGAGCCTTTGGATAATCACACAGAAATTTTTCTAAGAATTGGATGGATTCAATATCTAAATGGTTAGTCGGTTCATCCAATAATAACAAATCAGGATCAGTGACCAAGGATTGGGCTAATAGCACTCGACGTTTAAGCCCGCCTGAAAGTTCAGACATTTTTTTATCGGCTGGCAACTCGAGTAAGGAAATTAAATTTTCAACTTGCCGACTTAAATCCCAGGCATTTTTGGAATCAATCTGATGTTGCAGTTGCTCTAATTTCTGCATGAGTTTTTCATCACAGGAATGAGCCATTTCTTCAATCACATGTTGATATTGGCTTAAGAGCTTTCCTGTTTCTCCGAGACCTTCACTGACTACATCATATACAGTGCCCTCAATGTTTTCAGGCACTTCTTGAATGAGTCGTGCAATTTTAAGGCCAGGTTGTTTTTCAATTTCTCCGTCATCAGCCGTGATTTCATTCGCGATCAATTTTAATAGGGTTGATTTCCCTGCCCCATTTCGACCGATTAAGCAAACACGTTCACCTCTTTCAATTTGAAAATTGAGCTGGTCGAATAAAGGGAATTCACCATAGCGAAGATGAATTTTTCTTAGTTTAAGAAGGCTCATGGGAATCTCCGCTAAAATACTCGTGGGATTGCATTTCGATTAATCGTGATTCCGTTCGTTTGAACTCAAAGGCGAGAGGGCCATTTTCATATAATTTTGAGGGTTCTGCTGCAGCTGTGATTACGACTTTAATTTTGGCATCGTAAAGCACGTCAATTAATTTAATAAAATTGGTCATTACATCTCGCTCTTTTGCTTGAATAATAGGGATATCGCTGATGAAGATTATTTTGAAAATTTGAGATAGGGCTAAGTAATCATTTTGAGATCGATGAGTCTTGCATAAGGTTTCAAAATCAAACCAGGCGATATTGTCGGCTTTCTTGATAACAGGAATCGCTCTTCCCAAGATGGTTAAGGGTTCTTGAGTCAAATGTTCTTGATGGGTGATTTTGTTAAATAGAGTTTCCATTTTTAATCGAGATTCTGAATTTAGGGGTGTGTAATAAACACCGGCGTTCTCTAGATGCCGAAGTCGGTAATCTTGATGGGTTTTAAGATTAATCACTTCTGTATGAGCTTTAATCGCTTCGATAGCGGGGATGAATCGAGATCGTTGTAATCCATTTTTATAGAGTTCATCCGGAGCACAGTTAGAAGTCGTGACTAAAATAAGGCCATGTGAAAACAGAGCTTTTAAGAGCTCGCCTAAAAGCATCGCATCGGTGATATCGTTGACGACACATTCGTCTAGGCAGAGTACTTTTATTTTTTGACTCATGTTTTTGGCAATGATTAATAAGGGGTTGGGTTTTCCTTGCAAAGTTTTAAGTTCTTCATGAATTTCTCGCATGAATTGATGAAAATGCGTTCGGTGTTTAATAGGCTCTGGAACACAATGATAAAAGCAATCTAAGAGATAGGTTTTACCCCGGCCCACTTCGCCCCAGAGATAGACTCCTTTCGAAATTTTTTTAGGTTTGAGTGTATTCAAGATTTTATTTAGGGGGGTTGATTGCAGCTTCAACTCATCAAAAATTCGATCAAAGACCTCCATGATAGCCAATTGCTCGGGATCGATGATCTTGTGGGTTTCAGCGATTTCTTGCTGATAATGCTGAGAGGGTTTCATAAGCGTTGAACAAAATTGACCAGCCCCAAGCTTAGCATGGGGCTATGAGTCAATCAATGTTGTAGGGGACGTACGTAAGTTG
>CAIQCE010000122.1 GCA_903870185.1 uncultured Gammaproteobacteria bacterium | reverse complement strand
GAGTTTGATGATAAAATGGCACCATTATTAAGCGTGTTTGGTGGAAAATTAACCACTCATCGATCTTTAGCTGAAAAAGCATTGAAACGATTAAAGCCTTTTTTTCCAAAAATTGGAAAGTCTTGGACTAATATTTCAATCTTGCCGGGAGGTGAGTTGAATGGTTCTTTTTTGGAGTTCGTAGATCAAGTTCAAAAGCGCTATCCTTTTCTATCAGGATCATTAGTTCTTCGTTATTCAAAAAACTATGGAAATCGAATTTATAAAATATTAAAAGATGCTCATGATTTAAGTTCGCTGGGTAGTGATTTTGGGGCTGGTTTATACGAATGTGAACTGAAATACTTAAAAGAATCTGAATGGGCTCAAACAAGTGAAGATGTGCTTTGGAGGCGAACGAAGTTAGGTCTTGAAATTGATAAAATTGATCTGCCCAGGCTTAAACAATATTTTAATGAGGCCGATATATGAATTACCGACATCATTACCACGCGGGAAATTTTGCTGATGTAATGAAGCATATTATCTTAATCGAATTGATTAACTCCCTTCAGAAAAAGGATGCGCCAATTTGTTATTTGGATTCTCACTCAGGGAGAGGATTTTATGATTTGGAAGCACCAGAAGCTTTGAAAACAGAAGAATCGAATTTTGGCATTAAGCAGCTTAAAAGGCTAAAAGAGGTGCCTGGAGATATTTCTAATTATTTAAATTTAGTTAGTAAGTTCTCTGAATCAAGAGGTGCAAATTCTTACTATCCTGGTTCACCCAATATAGTAAAAATCTTAATGAGGCCACAGGACAGAATGATCTTAAACGAGCTGCATTCTGAAGAGGTATCTTGTTTAAAATCTGAATTTAAGCGGGATAAACAAGTTAATATTCATTCCCAAGATGCTTATTTATTGATTCCAGGCATTATTCCTCCAAAAGAAAAAAGAGGGTTGGTATTTATAGATCCGCCATTTGAAAATAAATCTGAATTTTCAGATCTGATTAATTTACTAAAGCAATCTCTAAAACGTTGGGAAACAGGTGTTTATGCCATTTGGTATCCTATAACAAGACAGGGTGGGGCACCAAAATTCCTAAAGGATCTGAACAATTTAGGGGTTTCCGATATTTTAAATTTGCAATTAAGTATTTATGAAGATGATTCCCCCGCTGGATTAAATGGCAGTGGGGTGGTTATTCTTAATCCACCTTGGAAATTAGATGAGAAATTTAAAGAAATATTGCCTTTTTTATCTAAAAACTTAGGGGGGGTGGATTCGGGCTCCTATAGGGTCGAATTATTATAAATGAATTACGGTATATTTTTTTGAATTTAAAGTTGATAAGGTTGGCTTCTATTTTAACCTATGGAGATTATTGTGAAAATTTATAAAACTTTATTATGTGCATGTTTTTTCATATCAACCAGTTCATTGGCTGCGACTGCAGTAGAAAAAAATCTCTCTTTAATTAATATAATTGAGCGATTAAAAACTGATGGTTATACCAATATTCGAGAAATTGAATTTAAAAAATCCTACTATAAGGCTCAGGTCATAAGCCCTGATGGCTGCAAGCTAAGGTTTAAAATAGATGCAGTAACTGGAAATTATGAACATCCAAAATTTGAGTCAATGAAGGGATTGGCACCGATGGAAATTGTGAAAAAAATTAATTTGGCTGGTTATTCTGAAATATCAAAATTTGAATTTAGTGATGGAAAGTATGAGATTAAAGCATTAGATTCTCATTCAAAACCAGTTGAACTTACAGTAGATTCGATAACAGGTAGTATTAAGTCGGAAAAAACTAAAATAAAGAATTAATAATTAGAGGATGTTAAGTAATGGTTCTAGCACAATTTTTCTCACGAGGTGTATTGGGTTGTTTCTCTCTAGTGAGTTTTTCTTTTTCGATTAATGCATTGGCAGATAGCTGTCATCCATCGCCTAATCCAAAGCTTACACAGTATATAATAGGTTATGGTTCCTTGATGCAAACTGAGTCAAAAAACCAAACTTACCCCAATACAGGAAGAATTACACCCATAATATTATCAGGCTTTAAGAGGGGTTGGTTTGCTAGAGGCACTCCTATTGGTTTTAGTACGACATTCTTGGGTGTTGTTGAGGATATGAAATCTCAGCTCAATGCAGTTATTTTTAAGGTGCCTTCAGCGGCTGCAGTTACTCATTATGATGAAAGAGAGAAGGTTTATTGTCGAATTCCAGTTTCATCAGATGCTATTGAAATTTTAAATCATAAGCCCAAGCCTCAGGGTCAGGTTTGGATGTATATTTCTCAAATGGGTTCATCAGCAGTTAATGCCAGTAATCATTATCCAATCGTTCAATCCTATGTTGATATTTTCCTTTCAGGTTGTTTAGACATAGAAAATCAATATCACTTAAAAAACTTTGCTAATAATTGTATTGATTCTACATCGGGCTGGTCGAAATATTGGGTGAACGATAGGATTTATCCTAGAAGGCCCTTTGTTTATCAGCCAAAAGCCGAACAAATTGATGAATTATTAGAGCGAAATCTCCCTCACTATTTTCATTCAATAAAAATTGAATAAGAAAGATCCTGTAGGTTGGGCTGAGCAACGCGAAGCCCAACGAGAACCGAGTGTTGGGCTTCATTTCATTCAGCCCAACCTACATACTTGCTATCATGTTTGATGATTATTGATTAGAGATCACTACCCTAACCCCAGGAGGTGTCATTGGAATGATTGAGCATTTGTACGTTGAGACTGTAGATGTACAAGTTAGCTTATCATCGAGATTTGCAATATAAATTTTAGAAAGAGTTTCATTCGTGTTCACTAATACAGCAGCCTGCTTATTATCAGTCAGTATAAAAGGGGTGAAATTTGAGTTAGGTGCTAATGTGCCAAGCTCAGCTAAGGCTCCACTGGCGTATTTTTTTACAGTAAAGCTATCATTTGTAGTATTTGAAATGGATAGATTAAATTCTCGAGCAAAGCTTGAAGTGCTGAAAGCTAAACTAAGCGCCAAAATAGGCATCAATATTGTAGATCTTTTCATGATTAAATCTCCTTATTATCATTTCACTATGGTTTTATTTTATAGTCTAATAGCAAATCCTTAAGAAACCCATATTAGCATTCTGAGAGCTAAATAAACAAACATAAATTTGTGAGGATATTGTGACAGTTTGGTACCTGGTACCGTTTAAGCTAAATCGGAGCTACAATTTAACACTTCACTTTGATCTTAAGTATAAAGCTGAACCAGCTTCCATGGTACCTGGTACCAAACCGGCTATTCAGGCTTAATCACTTTTTTCCGAGCTGAAGCATGACGTGCTCTTAGTTCAATATCAATGTATCGATCGGTGATGGCGCTTGAACTATGCCCAGCATCATCTCTAACATGTTCTCTGGGTCGAATTTTAACATCTTCAGAAATTCCTGTATGACGTAACCAATGGACAGTAGCAGACACTAAGGCTTCTGCTTCATCATGGAAACCATCGGCTTTTAAGCGTTCCATGGCTCTATCAAAACAACGTTGTACAATATTTCGAATCTGACGAGTATCACTGATAGGGCCCTTAGAAGTTTGTCGAGGTATTAAAGGAACTTGCTCACTAAGAGAGGGGAGGGCGCTCAACTCACGGCTTAAGCGATAGCGCTTCAAGGCATTTAACATCGCATCACTCACGGAAATGTCTCGCTCCTTATTGCCTTTACCCACGGTTTTAAACCACCAATTCCCATCCATATCTTTATAGAAATCACTCATTTCAGGTGCCCAGCGGCTACTGGCTGCAAGTTCAGATATTCTTAAATACATAGCAAATAAGGCATTCATGATAAACAAAGTTCTCTCGTGAACAGCAGGGTTTTCCTTGGCTAAAATCTCTGCTGTTTCAATAACATAAGACCACTGAAGTTCGGACAAACGTCTAATTTGTCTTTTATTTTGTTGTTTTCTAATGAATTTGCTTTTCTGCCTTATCTGGGAAACTGGATTAACTGTGACATAATCTTCCTGCTCTAAGTAATTGTAAAAACTACTTAATATTGAAAAAATAGCTTCCACTGCACTTTTGGAAAGCTCATAATTTTTTTTATTAGCAGCTCGTATAAAGGGTCTCCATTCAGGATTAGGTTGTCGAAGCCCATCTTTTAATAAAAAACGATCCACATGTTTAGTTCCAATCCAAGATTTTGGAGGAGTTTGACAAAACTCGAGATAACTCTCTACATCAGCCCTGTTAAGTTGATTAAGGGACTTCTGGGTGACGTACCAACACCACTGCAATAAGCGCTCCACTTCACGCCGATAGGCGTTAAAGGTCATCTGGCTGCCTCTATAGCTATAAAGGAAGTTAACAGCGTGGTGGTAATCCTCATGAGCTGAAGCTACGGGAATTTGGATATTAAGTTTTTGCTCAGGCTGATGATTTTCTAGGGTGTCAAATAATGGGCTAGGTTGATGATTCTTGTCATTTGCTGAAGTTGATTTCAATGAAATACACCTAACTTGTCTGAGTGATTCTAGTCACATTCAAAATGATCTCTGCATGTGTGACAGTTCTAGAGGTTTAAGCAAATATTAATACATTTTGAAACTAAAGCCCAATTCTATATAAAAATCCATTCTAATAGATTGGGCAATAATTTAATATGTAGTTGATGATGAGCTAAGGCGCCGCTGCTGATACTTCCATTGCCAGTGGTGTGGTGATGGCGGCAGGTGCTGCAGAGGAGTCAGCAGCGTTGTGATGAGCAATGCCTGGCTCTGGATGCACAAGAGGTATGCCTGTGGTATCAGTGATGCCAGGTTTAATCATGCCACTTGATATAGAAGGATCATTTAAAGGCAATGATTTTTGTTCAGGAAAAAAGAAAGACTCTAGGCTAGATAGAAAATCGCGAGACATAAGCGTATTAGTTTCAGGGTTTAAGAGTTGATTCTTAGGAATAGCTGGGTACAAGCATAGAAAAGCTCCCAGCATAAGCATTGGAATGGCTAATAAAGCAGAACCAATAAAAATAAGAGGACTAAAGCCAGTAAAATTATTATCCGGAAAGAGACCAACAACACCACTCAAAAACATACCGGTCAATGCTGAGTATACGATCAAACCTGCCATAAAAATAATTATACGTGAAAGTAGTTCATTAATTTTAGAAGTGTCATTTTTAGAAATGGCTTTATAAAATACAGCTATGCTCATAGCATTCTGTAACCATTCAGTTGCCAGAAACTACAGATTAGACGAAGCAAAGATGACCTTAATAAAACCTTAATAAATAGTTGTTAGACTACGGTTAGTTTCTACTTTGTTTAATATCTATTTTTTGAGAGTGAGTATGCCAGAGAACACTACGCGATGGTTAAAAACAGTTGAAGGGCCTATAAATGCTGAGAAGTATGAAGCCCTCTGTGAGGGATTGGGAATCAAAGCTTCAGAAACGGTTTTTATTTTCCCGGGTAATCCGATTCATCACACAGCTGAAACCACTTTATATTCCATTAAGGAAGGTGAAGGTCTTGCTGATGTTGCTAGACAATTAGGGCAAAAGGGATATCCAGCATTAAGTCTGCCAACGACCGGCATGGAAAATTGGAAGAGTGATCCTGCATTAAAGAAGATGGTTGACGAAGCTATCGCTAATTTATATAAGGTGCTTGGAGCTGGTTATAATTTGATACTACCTGTCAAAAATCATAATCCTTCCAAGGAACTTTTTTCGAAACCTTTAACATTGGGCAAGAAAAGACGTAAACGTATTGAGCCTAATTTTTGGGATGGAATTGACGCAATTCCTAACCCTGAATTGGCTGCATATTATATTGATAAGCTTAGTGAATTAGGAGAGTTATGCCCAGCTAAGCTTATGGATCAAACTAACCCATTAGAAAAAGCTTATTTAGAGGGCGAAAATGCATTAGAGTTGCAAAAAATAGGAAGAGATTCCGATTGGTTTAAGCCTATTCAGGTGGCTGTTCCAAATGTATCCGCTACTCGTTTAAAGATTCCTGCTTCCTACTCAAAAATTCCTACAGAAACAAATACTCTGTTATGGAATATTCGTGACATTTTAAATGATTACACTAAAGGCAATTCTTCGGTCGTCCGCATTTTTACGGGTCACTGGAATCGTCATCATTTAAGAGAAATAGCGGGAATTGTAAGTCAAATTGACTTGAGATCTCTTGCGTCAGGGGCGGACGTAATAAGAGAGCTCAAACAGATAAAATTAACTAACAAAACTGGTTCGCTGGCAAGGCGTATACAATTTATCGTAGAAGAAGAAGCGAGAGTATCAGAATGCCTGTCGACGGTACGCTCAGGCTTGAGAAGATAAAGCAGGCATTTTCAATTTTGTTATCTAGATAGCAAAATATTGCTAGGAGTTTCTTTTTCAGAGATGGCTTTATAAAATGCTGCTATGCTCATAGCTACCATTATTACGGCCAAAGCAGACAAGGCTATTCCAGCCACACCGATTAATATGGCTAGCTTTATTTCCGTCGGCAATAAATCAGCTAACAAAGCTTGTTGAGTATAGAAAATACCTGCGATGAATCCCGCAGCAGCACCTAAAAACAGGATACCCATTGAGAACCGAAATATTGATCTATTTGTATTTGCCGCCATTATCAAACTCCTCTTGGTTTTCGATCTAATTTTACTAATTGTAATAAAAGAATATTAAGATAGTATCAAGACTATTGATCAAAAAATAACGCCAAGCGAAGTTTTTGAATTAACTGTTCCGCCATTTTAGTTATTGGTAATATTTATGCAATCAAAAACGAATATTGTTTCATCAAATGGGTTAAATCTCTGGACAGAGAATTTAACCAGTGGATCTTGTCATTTATTTTGTATATTAATATCCGGAGCTGGAGCACCAGCGATGTTTTGGACGGATGAATTTTGCAAAAAGCTGGTAAATTCTAGTTATTCAGTTATTCGATTTGATCATCGTGATCAAGGTTTATCTGATGGTGTAGATTGGGACAAAAATCCATATACTATCGAAGATCTTGCAAAAGATATAGTAAACATTTTGGATGCTTGTAACATTAATAAAGCACATATTGTTGGTCACTCGATGGGCGGAATGATTGCTCAGTGGCTAGCATTTGCATGCCCACAAAGAATCATTTCATATACATCTATATCAGTTGCCACATGTGGCATTACAGGTCATCCACCTAAAGAAATGATCGATGTTCTAATGAAAAATCAACCAACGCAAAATTTTACAGATGATTTAAATGGTTTTATGAGATCTTGGAGAATTCTTAATGGAAAATATGAAATTGATAACGAGCTTGCGAAGAAATACACGGAAGACTTTTATATTCGATCTAAGCATCCAGTTGGCGTAGCTTGGCACCATATCTGGTGTCAACAAAATTATATTGATTTAGGAAATCAAATTAAACAAATTACGATTCCTGGATTGTTTATTCATGGTGAATTAGACCCATTAATCCCCGTGAAAGGCGCTGTTGAAACCCAGAAAATTGTACCCAATTCACGACTAATTATTATACCAAGAATGGGACATATGATTTTTAACAGAGCGCTTGAAGATATAATCTGTAATGCATTAATTGAGCATTTTAAGACGTCAGAAGCATAAATGGTGATTGCACTTATTGGTTGTGTTATTTGTCAGAGAGGATTTCAATTAGGCTAATCTAACTCATTGATAGTCCGTTCCGTTTTTTGTCAAAGACGATTTCAATATTGTCAAAGTGTATTTCAATAGACTATTGTCACTGCTTTCGAAGCTGGAAACGAATCTATGATCGATCAATATTTTGCATCTGATCTAGAGTTCCATAATCATACGGTTGCCAAAAGCTATAGTTTGGACCAAATAAAATTGAGTGTTCTCGAGGTGCATAAAAAATATCGAGATTTAAAAAGTGAAGTAAAAGACGTTTCAATCATCTCCAGCGGCCCCAGTACTAAATCATGCCGAGACTAGTCCGATTAAATAGCGGGGCATTAAGTAGTGTCATGTCAAGCTAGGGCCACTTAACCAACTTCCTATACCCCAGGTATGGGGGTCAAGGCTATGATCAGGTTTTTTAATGACACTCTTTATCCCAGGAGGCAAAGGAAATCTATTAGCTAATTTTATTTCCTCAGGAGTTGCTGCAGCCATGACAGCGACTCTTGCTATGGCATCAGGTGCAATAACCCATGTTTTTGAGACAATATCCCATTTAACGATACTTTCTATACCACCCGCATTTAATAAATCATAGACTAATCCCGAGCAACTCTGTCCAGCACCGCCATTAAATACATTGAATCGATTTTTGCCAAAAAGGCTCCATTTCTTGGCCTCAGGAGATTTAGAAAAACTAATAAAAGCTTTGTTGATAGCGTCCACATTAAGAGAATACAAAACGACTTGGACATCTGGTAGCTTGCTTTCACGATCTTCATCTATCGAAGGGTCTTCAATTAAGTCCCCTTCCGCCTCTCCAAGCATTGCCATAACAGGTCCACCTTTATCACCAAGGCGCCAAAGAGGCCAAAAGCTGGCATATGTTGTTGATGTTTGAAGAGTGGCATGTCCAACATTGCCAGCACCGGAGGCGGCTTCATGTGCCGTAACGAAATTACCTTTTGAATCACGTGGTATCCAAATACGAACGATGGTCCAGTTATCGGTTTTAGGTTTAGAAAACAAGCCTGGACTGGCTACACTTGGAGGAGTTGCGGCTGCTGTTGGAAGAGCCCCTGCTCCTGCTGCTGCAGGGGGCTTCGGATCAGTTGCCGCTGCAACTCCTGCGCCTGCGGCGGCAGGCCCTTTTCCTTCCAAAGAACTTATAACTAGTTCACGTTGGGCTATAAACCATGGATCCCGAGGATATTTTGCTAAGACCGCATTGAAATCTGCGAGAGCTCCTTTTAGATCTCCTTTAATTCGTTTCGCTTCTCCTCGAAATTTTAAAACAATGTGGCTAATTGAACCTACCAATTGTTTATCAAAATCAGCCATTCCGCCCTCAAAGTCTTTGAGTGCGGACTTAAGACATCCTCGACAGAACAATGCTAATGAATCACGATCACCTGGGCTTATCTTTAAACTCGCATTAAAATCTTCCAATGCACCTGCATAATTACCCTGCAGCATTTTAGCCATTCCTCGATAACTTAAAGTGCCCGGATCCGAAGCGGTTATCTCTAAAGTGCTATCAAAATCAGCTATAGCACCTGAATAATCATTGAGCCAGAGTTTGGAAAATCCACGCATACTTAAAGCTAGATCAACCGAATATGTTATAAATTCGTGACGTAAGCGAGGATCTCCGTAGCTCATCGTTTTAGAACAAGGCACCATCGCTAAGATAGCATCCGCATCTTCTATTGTTCCCTTGAAATCGCCACGTGAATATTTGTACTGTGCTCTACTCCGTAAGTAGTTCGTACGATGAATTAAAACTGGACTACTAGGAGCTATTGGTGGTTTTAAGTTCTGGTAGGAGCTCGGGAAAGAAAGTGTTTTCAGCCCAGCCATAAAATCATCCATAGTGATAGCACCGAAAAGTATCGTCATTTTTTCATTCCTCTTGTGACTTTAATAAATCTTAAGCGGCTTCAATCTACATAGAAAGATCGGATCGAAAAATTACCCATTCACTGTGGGCTAGCAACTATAAGATAGTCTTAACGTGAAAGCAAACTCTCCTACGAACTTCACGCTCAACTAAATGAATTCACATTTTCAAAAGAAAGGTTCAGCATTATCGAAAGTAGAGT
This sequence comes from uncultured Gammaproteobacteria bacterium, assembly GCA_903870185.1. GTDB lineage: Bacteria > Pseudomonadota > Gammaproteobacteria > Coxiellales > Coxiellaceae > CAIQCE01. The sequence goes on along the minus strand of CAIQCE010000122.1, from coordinate 2,438 downwards.
TCAGCAGCCAGCAAAACTGCATAAGTAAAGGTCGGAAAATGTATAAAGGCAAAGCGATAGAAGAAGAAGTCCGTAAGTCGTGTTATTATTCGAATCTGAAACCACCTTGTGATAATGCTATTCGCAAAATACACAGCATATGATGCAGTAGCGAGTTACATAAAGTAGGGTGGTGAATAACAGGTTAAAGGTGATTGGGGGAAACAGTTTTTCGAAGTAGTATAGGTGCTGCGAGGATGTCTCACTCTACAGGCGATGCGCCACGCTCCTTTTTTTTGCTCCAACTGATAGGGCAAAACTTATGCTTTGTTCGTAAAGGAAGCACAAACCTACTTGTCGAGAACTGCTAAGTAGGATATTTTCTTGTTCTTAAAATTAAGGAGAATGTAGTTATGAGGTCATACACCAAAGATCAAAAAGAAAAAGTTTTTGATACTTTAAAAACTAAAACAACTGTTGATCTAAGCTCAAGCCTTAATGCTGCTGCTAAATCGGGTTTGAAATTTCCTGAATCGATGAAAAAACGTTTGGCCAATTTGCAGGCTGCTTATCTGGATGCAGGAGATTCTCCTGATATGCAAGGCCATTTGGAAGCAGCCATTAGTGCTTATTTTTCTGAAAAAGGACTTTCTGAGTTTTCAGATATCTTAACTAAAGCCTTTAATGAAAAGGATTGGGATTCAAATTTAGTTGGATTTTTTGTTGAGCGTTTTCATATTGATCTTATTCCTGCTTTAACAGTAGAGATTGCTATTCAAGATGGAAAAATTCATTGGCGAATTTTGGAAGGTGAGGTGGTTCGTTATGACCGTTCCTTAGCAAAAGGCAGGGTTTTTGATTTTGAAGCGGCTCGTGAAGCAGATTCTACTTTTCACATGACCTGGGAGCAATTTAAGGAGTTTAAAAACGCAGGTAAGCGTCATAGTACAGTTAAAGTGACTCAAGAGCGTTTTAGTGCGGCATTGGGTAAGTCTCCAGAACGGGCTATGTTTATATGGAATGCCTTGAAAGGAGCAGGAGTGCTAGATGAGCGTGATCGTCTTTCTGAAAATTGGCGTAGCTTATCGTCTGTTGATATTGTGCTTCCTGGATTTTTACCCAAAGATTATCCAAGGGTTGCTGTAGCTATTTATACTATTTTGAACGACCCCCTCAATCAAAATGTCATTCCTGGTCTTCCTGAATTTGCAAATTTTCGTAAAGATTGTTCTCCAAAGACTTGGGCTGAAACAGGCAGGGTTACCAATCAAAATCCTCATGGAGAGTACAATTGTGTGGTTTTGTGGGATGTTGCCATAGCAAGTGAATTAGGTAAACATGAAGTGAGTGGAGATGGCCTAGAGCATGATCATATCCCCGCTAATGCATGTATAAAAGCAGCTAAGCATGCTCTTAGCGCAGAAACTGGAAAAGCATGGTGGACTATTGCTGTTCCAGAAAAATTGCACCATAGATATAGCGAGACACATACACTGACAAAAGCAAAAGTATTAAGTACTGATTTTATGAGCAATATTAAGGCTTATTTTACTGTATTGGCGGCCAATCCAGCTGAAGTTGGTTTGAAGCCTGAAAATTACTTTATGGCTATAGCAGCTTTACGCCATTTATATCGTTGTCAGGTTAAAGAGCATAGGGCTGTGCGAACAGGTGTTCATGCAGCTTTAATGAAGGAGATTCATCCTGTAGGTCGCGTACCAAGCCTATTCTTTGCTGCTCCTGAGCTTCGAACAAAGCTTGATAGTGTATTCGTAGAAGAGATGCAACGTTGTTTAGCAGCAAAAGCTTAAACTAGTAGGACTTCATTTTTCGTAAAAGAACCACCGAAACCAAATAAAAAATGGCTGCTATAAGTAATGGCAGCCCTAGGATCGCCGGTGACTATTAAGCAGCATGCTGAATCAAAATCCGGAAAAATTGAAATTCAGTTTCATGATCTTGAAATTTTGCAAGGGTTATTAGAAAAAAAAGGTGTGGATTATCAAGGTTAAATTTTAGAAAAGACCTTCCATTCGGCATGCTATGACTTTGAAACCTGCAGTCTGTTTTTATCAAATCCTGAGCCAACCACCTTTTGGTGCAGACCCAAAGGAAAACGAGGACAGTTTAGAAGTTCTGAAGGCTGGTAAGTGGTTTGTGTTAATAGGGCAGGGCTATAAATTGGGCAAGTCCCTCTTAATGATGAGTTGCTTAAATGCGTTCAACCATTCAAGGTGCAATGTTTACAAGAACCATTGCCAAAATGGGTTACAAAATAGATATGTCATAAATGCACATATTAAGGGTTTAAAATGAATAAATTTAATTCCAAACAAATCGTGGCTTTGATAGATGCTTCAACCTAGATTCTGCAGTTAGAAAGTGAAATAATGCCGCTTCAAGCTTTAAAAGAAGGATAAAATGATGAAAAAACCCCTTCCTGAAAATCACCCACAGGG
>CAIQCE010000121.1 GCA_903870185.1 uncultured Gammaproteobacteria bacterium | reverse complement strand
TTGAGGGGTCAGGCCTTGCAACGACCCCTCAAAAAAAAAGCCCTGACATCGCTGACAGGGCTTTAAAAATACTGTTCAAAATCAATTATTCAGCTGGTTGAACTTCCACAAAAGTTCGGCTCTTAGCGCCTTTAACCACAAAAGCTACCTTGCCAGCAATTAGAGCATAAAGCGTGTGATCTTTGCCCATGCCAACATTTTCACCTGGGTGAAACTGAGTTCCACGCTGACGAACAATGATGTTTCCAGCCAATACACGTTCGCTACCAAATTTCTTCAATCCTAAATACTTAGGATTCGAATCGCGTCCGTTACGGGTACTACCACCAGCTTTCTTATGTGCCATTTTTTATTCCTCGCTCAACAATACGTAGATTAGGCCTTAATAGACTTAATTTCCACAGCAGTAAAATCTTGTCGATGCCCCATTCTCTTCATATGGTGCTTACGACGCTTAAATTTGATGATGCTGATTTTCTTAGCTCGGCCATGTTTAACCACTTCAGCTGAAACCTTAGCGCCTTCAACCAATGGGCTACCTATTTTGATATCGGCCCCATCAGCGATCAACAACACTTCATCGAAGCTCACAACCCCACCCACTTCAGCAGGTAATTTCTCGACTCTAAGGATTTCACCTTCAGCCACTCGGTATTGTTTGCCACCGGTTTTAATAATTGCGTACATGCTTTAATACCCTTCAGATACTTTTAAGACCGGGCATTCTACAAAATCTAAGCCGGCCTGGCAAGGCTAATTTTTGGCAATACCCTTTTAACCCATGCAGACACCCGATGCCTCCACAAATGTCGACTAGTCCAACCCTCTGAAACCATATAATTCAACTGAATAGAACGCCTCTCTCCCTCAAAGGCCTCGTATCCATGCCAGCAATTATCTGTCACCTTAAACACGAGTGCCGAACCAAAAATCGGTGAAATTTCAGCCACATAAGGACTCAGATTCTCACCGTCATATAATAATCGAAGGCGACCAGTTGCAGCCTCCCAAGTGGGATTTAAATAAATCAATAGGGTCACCAGCTTGGATTTAGAATCCGTATGGATCTTCCCATCCTTAGCACGAGAATAGCCTCTCAAGGTCATCATCACCGATCGACTCTGAAGATCCATTCCTAATTTTTGACCGATAAGAGATTTTAGCTCCTCACTCTCCAACGCCTCCAGAAGAATAGCCAAATCACCCGTTGTATTCTTGCTAGTGACAGGGAAACTGCCCCCTTGCTCAATATCAGGAAAATCGGCCAAAATCCCGTCCATAAGCGCCGGATTGATAAAATCCTCTATGAGAAAATAAGGAAATGGCTGCTCAACTACCGCCGCTTGATCCAAGGCTTTTAAATTTAATGCAGTAGACGACCCCATTTTTCCACCCCTATTCATTAGAAATTGGGCACATCATATCGAAAATATCAAAGGATTTACAGACCGTTTAGCGACCCAAGCTTGACAGCCCCTACTACAGTTCAATAGCATGGTCGCTCCATTGACTATCCCAGATGCTCACTTGATGTCTTCAACGCCTAAAATTTCACTCCAAGCCATACGTGAATGCGTGCTACCTGAGCTAGCATCTACAGACCAGCTGATTCAAGATCAGTTATTTTCTGATGTTCCACTGATTCAAACCATCGTGCAACATATTATCCAAAGTGGTGGAAAACGTTTAAGACCTTTATTAGTGCTTTTGACAGCAAGGGCATTGAACTACTCAGGCGCAGAACATATTGAACTTGCGACGGTGATTGAATTTATCCATACCGCCACCTTATTGCATGATGATGTTGTCGATGAATCGAAGTTACGTCGCGGCAAAAAAACCGCTAACGCCATTTGGGATAATCAAGCCAGCGTTTTGACCGGAGATTTCCTCTATTCCCGAGCTTTTCAATTATTAGCGAAACGCAGCAACGTCCCTGTCACTAAATTATTGGCCGAAACCACCAATACGATTGCTGAAGGTGAAATTTTACAATTAATGAATCGCGATGATACGAATGTGAGTGAAAAAGACTATCGCCGTGTGATTCATTATAAAACTGCAAAATTATTTGAAGCTGCAGCAGGAATCGGCGCGATGATTGCCACTGATGATGCTTCCCTACAAAAAGCAGCGATGGATTTTGGAAAACATTTAGGAATGGCTTATCAAATTATTGATGATTTATTGGATTACACCGCCAGCGCTGAAACCATGGGGAAAAATGTCGGAGATGATTTGGCGGAAGGTAAAATCACTTTACCCTTAATTTGTGCTTTAGAAAGAATCGATCCACAAGAAGCTCAACGAATTAAATCAGCACTTCAAACTCATGATCTCAGTGAATTAACGTTTATTCAAAAAATAATTTCTGAAACTCAATCGATTAAATATACCCAGCAATGCGCAGCGCAAGAAATTGAACTCGCCAAAACGGCATTAAGCCAATTCCCCCCATCACTCTATCGCACTGCTTTACAAACTCTTGCTGAATTTGTGGCGCAGCGAAATTATTGATTCAAAAACATCTGATTTGAGATAAATGTCTTTGTAGGTTAGTCCCAAGCGACAGTGCGGGCTAACAAGAATAAATAAGGCCGCTGTCCCGCGACTTGTTCGCGGGATTGACCTCAGGATCCAGTCTTTATTTAGAATCCTGCTGAGCTCTCCTGGATCCTCTGGTCAAGCCAGAGGACGACGGATTTTGTATAAACCTAGATTCTGCAGTTAGAAAGTGAAATAATGCCGCTTCAAGCTTTAAAAGAAGGATAAAATGATGAAAAAACCCCTTCCTGAAAATCACCCACAGGGTGAAAACCCGAAGCGCAAAATTGTTCAAACAATAGACAAAGTTGCCGTCGATACTTATGGCGGCCGAGTCACCATAGAATGGGATCACAAGACACCCGTCACACCGCTAGGACAGCTCTCTTTTTTCATTGAATTTTTAAAACGCACTGA
>CAIQCE010000120.1 GCA_903870185.1 uncultured Gammaproteobacteria bacterium | reverse complement strand
CATTGTTGAAGACAGATCTGATCTAGAATCACAATATCCCCCAGCCTATTCAGAGACACATGAGATTCAACGTGCGCGCATCACGCCAAAATTTGGTTTTGCAGAATCCTCAGGGAAGACGGAATGCGCACCTATAATCGGTTCGGTCCAAGCCTTTACATGACCGATGTTGGTATAAAAAATAGCCTCCGATGTTAGCACAACACTCAAGATCCATTTTGTGCTAGATTTGTTTCTACTGTTGAAAGTCCTTGACTGGTTGGTCTTATAAAATTGAACAACCTTTTTTTACTTTGCTGGTTTTGCTATAGTCCTCGTTTTTCGTTAATTGAGATTCTGCTTGTTCATTACTCTCAGCGATTGGGTGATGTCTATTTTGTGGATTAAAAATACTAAGTCTACTTATTCTATTGGTTGTAGCAGAGGGACTGTGGGTTGCGGGCGCGAAAGGCGTTAAGACAACCTCCAACGGAATAAACGTTCTAATATCGAAGTGTATTTGAGGTAATACGGGTAAAATCATTGGTCTCAGTAATTCTTGTGGTTTGAACCCTTCTCCTCTTTCCATGGATCTTAAAAATAAGTCATCTAGATTTAGAGTGTTCTGTGCTTTGTATCCTGATTTTGACATCAGAGCCCTCAAATGATTTGAATCATACTCTTTCACTTGCATATCTGGCTGTCTATGGCCTGATTCTCCAAACATATTTTTTAATGAGGCGATGTAATAGTCCATGTAGTGATCAATGATTGGAAATTGAATTTGTCTATTTGCATCAATCTCATCAAGGAATTTATCCAGTTGATCCATATCCTCAGCTGCTTCACGATGATTAAAACCCTCTAACCATGATTTGTCGTAATCCCCTTGCATAAATGGATCGGTTTCTAGGAAAAACTCCATTGGATTATTAAATACAAATTCTCCACTTTGACATGAATAATTTAATGCTCGTTTTATTGCAGTTCCAGTTAATCTGACTGTTCCGTAAGCCAATGTTTCTTTATTGCTCGATTTTTCCCAGGCCCTGAAGGCGCTTGCACGGTAGGTTCTATAATCTAAGGTAGTGATTTGCGCGGCCAATTTGAACAGTGGGTGATTTGGAACACAGGCCATGAAGTCATACAATACATCAGGAAAATAGTACTGATAGCACTTTGCGATTTTGCTTACGTTAAAAAAACACAAGCTCTCTTCATCAATCTGTTGGTTTTTTAGTAAGAAACCATGAGGAGCTGAAAAGTGTGGAAAAGGAGCAAGAACTTTTGAGTCAGTATCAGTGTAAACACCGCCTTCCTTTATTTTAATCGCGACGCGTGCAACGTCAGATGCGCGAACATAATGCAGCTTGCGCCGGCCTATATCGTTAAAGGATGCATCAAGTTCTGCAATAATAATTGGGTAGTTGTCTAAATCGGTGTGCTCTCTTATATTGCAAAGCTCAATGCGATGTTCCAGACAAAAAATGTTTAAATTAGCATAACCCTCATCAGACATTGTAATTGGATCAGACCATAATTTAATAATATAATCAGGATTTATCTCGGATAAACT
>CAIQCE010000119.1 GCA_903870185.1 uncultured Gammaproteobacteria bacterium | reverse complement strand
GCGAGTTCATAGGGAATCCCCGCTTTATCTAAGGTCTCCTTGATCAAGCCACGGGTTGTTCCCGGGGAGACTGTCGACTCATTAATAATGAGTGTTCCGGGTTTCAACTTTGCTGAAATTGAGTTGAGTGCACTTATTAAAAATGAAAAGTCAGGCTTGTATTCATTGTTCAGAGGAGTAGGTACACAGATGACGACGACGTCTGCAGTAGCTACTGAATCAAAATTATTACTAAGTGCAAAGTTTTTCGAAATTAAAGCATTTGCGATATGTTTGTTGCTCAAATCTCCGATAGTAGATGTGCCACTCGAGAGTTTATTGACGAGGCCTTGATCTGAGTCGATCCCAACAACTCTGTGTCCTACTGCGGAGGCTGCAATTGAAATGGGTAAGCCAACATACCCCTGGCCAACTACGGAGACATTCAATTATTTTCCTAAGGTTGTCAGAGCCTGCTTTGCCTCAGGACTATTTGGTGCAAATGCATTGATAAGAGAAATTACTGCTTTAGCAGAAGTGATATCACCTGATGATTTTTGATCTTGACCTAACATTAGAAGGTTTTGCTGATTAAATGGATCAATCGTAAATATTTTCTTTCTGGTGGATATCGCACTGTTCCAATCCTTCTGAAATTCATAAATCTGTGCTAACGCAACTTGAGCATCATAATTATGTGGATCATCTGAAACAATTTTCTTCAAATCAGAAATTGCAGTTAATGGATCACCGGCTTGAGCTGTTTTAATTGCAATCAGGTATTGAAATTGCGGGTCTTTAAAGTTAAAGGCGACTGGCGCACTAATGAATTTTTCATATACTTTCAACTCAGACTGAGTAGTTGGAGACTTAATGCTATTTGCTGAATGCATAGCCAGCTCTGCCTTCATAAAAAATACCGAAAAGATAAATGGAATAAATAGAAACAATATTGAAATATAGGACTGAGCTTGCACGTTTTTTGAAGTTTTTTGATTGTATCTGACATCAATGATAGACATGCCAACAACTGCACCGCCCAAGATATAACCCCATACCGCAATGGCAAGATTATCGAGAGAAATAAGAGACTGAGCTTCATATGCTATCCAGGCTGCAAAAATTACCACAGCTAGAATTTGTCGCTCGCCTTGATTGTTTCGCAAGGCAATAATTCCCCTCCAAAAAATAAACAAAGTTAGAGCAAGAAATGTAAGTAAGACAAAAACTCCACCAGTGGCAGCAAGTTGAAGAGGGACGTTGTGTGCAGCGTTTGATACGAAATTTGGTCCCCGTCGTAAAGATTGAGTGGCATCACGATATTGGCGAAAATAGGCACCGTACCGATCAAGTCCAACTCCAAAAATCGGGTGGTGAATAAACATTTTCCACCCAGCTCGCCAGTAGTCCCCACGGTATGTAACTGAGATTTTATAAAAATATTTTGAGAGAGGTCCTTTATTTAGTATCCCCATGAGGCTGAGTATTGCAATCACGACTCCAAGTAAAATAGAGGTAACTCCAAGAGATTTTTTACGCTGATAAATCCAAGTTATGTTTACGATCGCAATTCCGATTACAGTGGTAAATAATGCTTGGCGTACTTGCGAAAAGATAATGACGATAAATAATAAAATAACGTTTAGTGTTGCTATGGCTCGTAACCACATACCTTTCTTACTTTGAATGAGAATACCAAAGTTTAAAATTAAGAAAATTGCCATAACCGCTCCTGCAAAATCAGGGTTACCTAAAGTAGCGATCACAGCGTTATAGGAGTTGTTCCAATGCACAAAGTCATGTTTAAAGTGTTGAGCAAAGCCATAAATGCCAAGAACGGCGCTGATGGAAATCGTGGCTTTTTCTAATAAAGCAAGGCCATCCAGACGAAGGATATATGCTG
>CAIQCE010000118.1 GCA_903870185.1 uncultured Gammaproteobacteria bacterium | reverse complement strand
CTAGGCTGGTGGTCAGCCCATTTATCAAAACGGAAGCCTCCTTTAATTCTATCTTCTGTTATGGGTCTTGCTTCATCCCTCGTCATTCTTTATCTACCACACCCTTCCTGGGGTTTAATGTGTCTTTGCTTATTTATTTATGGAGTCGCCGCTTCCGCACAAGCGGTTAGTTTTGGATTGGTTTATGACAACAATCCTCCTGAAATTCAAGGTACAGCGATTGGATTCAATAATATGGCGATCATTGCAGGAGGCTTAAGCCTATTGCCTTTGGTAGGGTTTGTATTGCATTATTATTGGAATGGGGCTATGGTCGAAGGAGTTCCATTTTACACATTATCAAGTTATCAAATCGGATTGATCACTATTCCAATCTGCTCTCTAATTGGTTTAATCATCGTATTAACCAAAGTAAAAGAAACTCACTGCAAACCTCAATATTGAATTTTCTCAAAAAAATAAGCGGGGGAATTAATCATGATTTTTAATACTTTGCCTCCTGAACAAAATCCATTAAAAGCCGCCATCACAGCGGCTTATCGCTCAGATGAAACAGCTCGAGTCGAGGCACTCTTAAAAGAAGTCAATTTTTCTCAAGACTCTCTAGAACGTATTGCTAATACGGCACGAAATCTAGTAATTAAGGTCAGAGAATCACGGTTTAAAAAAGGCGGTATGGATGCCTTTATGGATGAATATGATTTATCCACTCAAGAAGGGATTGCACTCATGTGCATGGCAGAGGCCTTACTTCGCATCCCTGATAAACAGACTAAAGATTTATTGATTCAAGAAAAATTATCGGGTGCTAACTGGGAGAGTCATCTCGGCGCTAGCAATTCCCTGTTTGTAAATGCTTCAACTTGGGGATTAATGATTACGGGCCAATTGCTCAGTCAGAATGAAACAAAAGAAAAATCTCTATTGTCACATTTAAAAAATTGGATTGCTAAAACGGGGCAACCTATTATTCGAAAAGCCGTCGATGAAGCGATGAGAATTTTAGGTCAGCAATTTGTCATGGGTGAAACGATTGAAGAAGCCTTAAAGCGTGCCGTTAAACATGAGGCAAGAGGTTATCGCTATTCCTATGACATGCTAGGTGAAGCCGCTCATACTGCAGAAGATGCTGAGCATTATTTAAAATCATATGAAGCTGCCATTGCAGCCATTAAAAATTCAACCCATGGCCGAGATCTTTATAACAGCCCTGGGATTTCCATTAAATTATCGGCGTTATATCCTCGTTATGAACGTGCTCAAGCAGACAAAGCCATTCCTGCTTTATCTGAACGATTACTAGGACTCGCACAACAAGCCAAATCGGCGAACATCAATTTGACGGTTGATGCTGAAGAGATGGAGCGCCTGGAACTTTCTTTAAATATTATTGAAAATGTATTTAGTCATATTTCACTACAAGACTGGGAAGGATTTGGACTTGCGGTTCAAGCTTATCAAAAACGAGCGACTTTTGTTTTAGATTGGCTGATCGATCTTTGTCGTCGACATAAAAAAAGAATGATGGTGCGATTAGTTAAGGGTGCCTACTGGGATACGGATATCAAAGACAGCCAAGTTCGCGGCCTAGAGGGTTATGCTGTTTTCACCCGAAAATCTTCGACTGATTTATCGTATATCGTTTGTGCTAAAAAATTAATAGAAGCAGAAGATGCAATATACCCACAGTTTGCGACTCATAATGCACAAACCGTTTCCGTGATTTTAGAAATGTTGAAAGGCCGAAAAAATTTCGAATTCCAATGTTTGCAAGGCATGGGACAGCCTCTCTATGATCATATTGTGGGACCCGAGCAAATGGATTTCCCCTGTCGAATTTATGCTCCCGTGGGGGTTCATCAAGATCTATTGCCGTATCTAGTGCGTCGATTATTAGAAAATGGAGCCAATACTTCTTTTGTAAACCGAATCATCAATAAAAATGTTAATATCGAAGATATTATCGCAGATCCCATCGCAAAAGTTTGCGTATATGAAAGTATTCCTCATCCTCAAATTCCATTACCAGCCAACATTTATCCCAATAGCCGAAAAAATTCTCTTGGATTGGATTTCGGCAATATTGAAGTGTTAAGAACTCTCTCTGAAAGAATGAATGAGTTCGCTAACCAACCTTATTCTGCTGGCCCGATGATTGGAAAAACCATTTCTGAAGAAAATGCCGAATCCATTCAATCCCCTCAGGATCACAGAAAAATTGTGGGCACAGTAAAACTCGCTGATGAATCTGATATAGAAATAGCTTTAAGTCGCGCAGTATCGGCACAGCAAAAATGGAACTCTACTCCTGTTGATGAACGAGCCTCTATTCTAGAAAAAATTGCCGATTTACTTGAGGAACATCATGCTGAACTCATGACCTTAATCATACGCGAAGCAGGAAGAACTATAGGCGATGCGTTATCTGAGATTCGAGAAGCTGTCGATTTTTGCCGCTACTATGCCATGCAAGCTCGAGAAGAATTAATACCAATGAACCTGCCGGGTGCCACAGGTGAAAGCAATCAACTTCAAATGCATGGAAGAGGTACTTTCCTATGTATTAGCCCTTGGAATTTTCCATTAGCTATTTTTGTAGGACAAATCACCGCCGCATTAGTCGCAGGTAATACGGTGATTGGCAAACCCGCAGAACAAACTCCACTGATCGCAGCGAGAGCGATTGAATTAATGTGGGAAGCCGGAATACCGAATGATGTCGTGCAGTTAATGCCCGGAAGCGGTCAAATAATCGGAGCCAAATTAGTAGCAGATCCTAGAATCTCAGGTGTTTTGTTCACAGGCTCGACTGAAACAGCACGAAGCATCAACCAATCTTTAGCTCACCGAGAAGGCCCCATCGCACGATTGATCGCTGAAACAGGCGGACAAAATGCAATGATTGTCGATTCCTCCGCCCTACCTGAACAAGTCGTGATCGATACACTCTTGTGTGCTTTCGGGAGCGCAGGCCAGCGCTGCTCTGCTTTAAGAGTATTATTTTTACAGGAAGAAATTGCTGACAAAGTCATCACGATGTTGAAAGGAGCCATGGCAGAATTAGTTGTCGGAGATCCTTGTTTACTCAGCACTGACATTGGGCCGGTGATTGATCTTGAGGCGCGAAAAGTTTTAGAAAATCATATTCAACAAATGAATCAAATTGGGCAACTCATTGCCTCAATCCCCCTCTCAGAATCCTGCCAAAATGGTAGCTTTTTTTCACCCTGCGCCTATGAGATCCCAAGCCTCGATCTTTTAACTCGTGAAGTCTTTGGCCCCATACTCCATGTGATTCGTTATAAGAGCAAAGAATTGGATCAGGTCATCGAAGCGATTAATCAAACTCATTATGGCTTGACCTTTGGTATTCAAACTCGAATTAATGAACGAATGAATTATATCTACGATCGAGTCGCTGTCGGTAATGCATATGTGAATCGAAATACTATCGGTGCGGTAGTGGGCGTTCAACCATTCGGCGGTGAAGGACTTTCTGGGACAGGCCCCAAAGCTGGTGGACCCCATTATCTCGCAGCACTTTGTGCTGAACGAGTCTTGAGCATCAATACCACTGCGACTGGAGGTAATACTCAATTGATGTCATTGAATGAATGAGGTTGGAACTTGCTCTTAGCCAATTTGTGCAAAACTGAAGTTCAACTTCATTTTCGTAGATTTTGGCACCAGGCACCAAACCATCGTCATTCCACTTTAAACTTTTATGGCAATACCCATATACCTATGGCATCAATAAAAATGTAGCCGCCGCTATATTCGCCGCCACATGAACACCATCATAACCACCTTCCTTTTCAGCTATATAAGCCGCCATCATGGTCAGAAATGCCATCAAGAGATAATTCTTAAATTCATTACCCATTTTTTTTTCGTTCATTAATCCTGCCATAATTACTGGCAAGAGTGCTAGCCAAGGTGCGCCTTGAGGAAGCATGATTCGGGTATTAAAAAAGGACAATGCCATTGCGCCAGCCCCAAGTTTATAACCTAAGCTTTGAGTTCGTTTTTGATTCTTTGAATGACGCCCCATATTGACCTCGCTTTTAAAAGGAGCCCATTCTAATTGACCGAATAATTAATTCAATATCTATCTGAATTAAAACAAAATTCTACCAATCGATAGGACCGATTTTGGTTTTTCCTGTAAAAATCACGAGTTCAAAAATAATGTGAATCATTTCAAAGTATCCTAATGAAATTTTTATCGCTGAAAATATTAGATCATGACTTTCAAGTGCAGGATTTTGAAGGTGTAGAATCACTGTCTTCTTCTTTTGAATTTAAAGTTAAACTCACCTCAAAAATTTTAGTCGACTCCAAAGCACTACTCATCCAAAATGCGACTCTTTGCCTTTATGATTTAAATCAAAATAAAGCACGATATTTTAACGGTTGGATTCATTCAGTTGAATGCAATCCTTATAAAAATTCATGGGGCGAATATGAGTTAAAAATTAATTTATGCGATTGGCTGAAATTATTTGACTGCACTCAAGACTATAGAATCTTTAGAAATAAATCCGCATTAGAAATACTCGAAGAACTCTTTAAAAAATTTCCCGAAGCTTATTATGATTTTTCATTATTAAAAAAAAGATACCCCCCTATTAAATACAATGTGCAATACGCTGAAAGCACCACAGGATTTATCAATCGAGTCTTGAGTGAAAATGGAATTTCTTACTATTTCTCCCATGAACCAGGAAGACATTACCTAAGATGCTTTGATGATATCAGCGCCTATCAACCTTATTCTGAAGTACTCATATTAAACCCAGATATTAAGGGCTCTCGTTTATGGTACTGGGAAGAAACACAAACATTAGGCAATCCTAATCGTGAATACATTGATGCTGAAGGCAATTACTTTCATTTAGCGCCATGCACTTCATTTGAATCTGACAGCCATCACTATGCAATTGTCGAAATCCAACATAAAGCTTTTGACTGGGGACATAAGGATCATTCTGATTCATCTAGCATTCAAAATACTCAATCTTATTTAAACTTTTTTACTGCAATTCCCTGGAGTGAATACAGGGCACCCCACATTCTAAAAAAGCCTCAGATTCCAGGACTAGATACAGCTATCGTTGCAGGTGACCCTAACGATAATACCCTCATCAACGATGAGGCTGAAATTGAAATCACCCCTCATTGGGCAAGGGCATCGACGAAAGGAATTGAACACCAAATTCAATTTCAGTCAAAAACCACACAGCTAATGGCAGGGGAACAGCGAAAAGCTCAGTTTATACCTCGCCCCGGAACTGAAGTCCTAATTAGCCACAGTGCAGGACCCGTTGAATATCCATTAATAATTGCTCAGGCTTATAATGCCAAGACACCACCCCCTTTTGATCCTATTCTCGAACCCTGGAAAATTGGACTCAAAACAATGGCGGCGGGTGGAAGTGAAAGTCATGAGCTCAGTTTTGATAATCGTCCTGATGCGGAGCTAATTAAACTCCATACTCCGAATGAGATTAAAATCTCTGCTCAAGGCTCAGAAATATTGAATATAAAAGGCAATTACATTCAAAATATTCATGAAAATTCAAAAACTTACATCAAAGGCCACCATCTCTGCGAGGCTGAAGAAATCAACCTTTCGGTAGGAGGAAGCAGCTCTATTAAAATACTCAATGATCTAATCATTATTAAAGGCCTTATGGTCCACTTAAATTCCTGACAACTCTTTGAGAAATTCGCCATATCCCTTTCAATGGTAGAAGCGTAGCCTACATTTCCGAGGACAAAGACTCGACGCACGCGGCAGACGTTATGGAAGACGCGGAAATTTCAGGGAGCAAGAGCTCATTAGATCTTAGCTCAGAAACATGCTGCGAGCTTTGTCCATCAT
>CAIQCE010000117.1 GCA_903870185.1 uncultured Gammaproteobacteria bacterium | reverse complement strand
TCCGTTGATTTCTCTATAACAACACCTGAGCTCGAAACGAATGCTGCATTAAAGGCCGATAATAAGCTCATTACGGAACGAAATAGCAATAACCATGGATTGGTATTCAAAAAACCAGAAACGCCCGTAAAAGACGGATTTGAACGGCTGGAAACGCAAGAGAAAATTCGCCAACAAACTCAGAAAGCGCAATTGGCTGAAAAGTTCAAATCTGCTACTGGTCAAACACCGGCAGAAGCCATGGCGAAGTTTAAAGCGGAGTTTGAGGCTAAGCATCCAGATCTAGCCCAACGGTCACGATTAGGCAGTGCTGCTGTTATGCAAGAAGCAATCATAGCTGAGAAGAGTTTTATGAAATTATACCAATCGGTAGTGGATTCACCCGGACAAAAATCATTGCATGAGCCTTTGATAAAATTTGTCATGAATACGTTCAAAAACGAAATGGTGATGGATTATTTTGCAGTTCACAAGCCGGAAGTATACGAAAAAATAGACAGGCTCCACGATCAATTCAAACCACGAGAGAACGTTAGGCAAAAAAGTATTGAGCGTGGTGGGCGAGAGATTTAAGTGATAACAATGAGGTTTGATGTGCGCTATGAAAGATGAAATATTGATTGATGAAAGTTACCAAGAAGAAGTTAGTGAGACCTCTGTTCATGATTTACTTCTTTACGAATTAACCACCATGAATGAAACTTTTGTGACTGAAAGAGCATTATCCAGCAAGCAATTACTGGAAACAACGAAGCTTGTAAAGCAAGTGAACGAGCAAATCAACCAATTGAAAACGCTTGCGCCGGAAGTGCATCAATACCTTAATCGCAGTATCAACGCAGCCGCTTCAAGTGTTACAGCGATTATTTCAAAACAATCGGCACAAGCAGCTACAAAAGGCGCTGAAGACATTGTGCGCAAATTAGAAATTGCTACTACAAATGCGCAGAATGCTTTACAGCAATATCGCCAAGGGCTCGTTAAATCGCAATGGAAAGTGATTGGTGTTGCTGCGGCAACCACAATTACAACATCTCTTTTGATCACCTGGCTTTTAATGCCAAGGGCAACACTTCCGCTCACGGATCTTCAAATCCATTATTTGAATTCAGGCGTGGCTCTGGGTAAAATTTGGCCGCAATTGTCAACAAAGGAAAAAGAACACTGGAATGAGTTGTCTAAACACCGGAACCATTAGGAAGTATCCTTTATCCACTGAGGTCACAAAATGCCTTTATTAGAACATGTATTTTTAAAAAAACTAGCTCAATTGTCCTTCGTTGAGAAAATCATTCTATATGGCTCACGCGCTCGTGGTGATAATAAAGAACGATCAGATATTGATTTAGCTATTGTGTGTTCCAACGCAGTTGGAAACAAGGATTGGCAACAGATCATAAATATTATTGATGATGCAGATACTTTATTAAGTATTGATTGTATAAAATACAATGATCTTACAGAAGATAATCCATTAAAACAGGCAATTGATCATGATGGTGTATTAATATATAAAAGGGATGACATGAATAATAAAAGTAAACTTTCTTTTGATTTAGTTGGTAAAGCTATCATTGCTCTTAAACAAATGGTTGAAAAACCAATGCAAGTCGACAGAAGTAACATTGATGCGTGTATACAGCGATTTGAATTTACGATTGAGCTGTTTTGGAAGTTATTAAAAAGAATTCTTGAGTCAAAAGGACAGGAAGCAACTTATCCTAAAGACGTATTACGAGAAGCATTCAAAGGGATGCTGATTAATGAAGAAGATGTATGGTTACAGATGTTAGAAGATAGAAATAAAACATCGCATGCTTATAATCAAGATCTTGCTGATGAAATCTATAATCATATTACAACGAATTATTATCCAATTTTAGAGAGTACCTATCTAAAATTGAAGCAACAATTCAGCAAGGAACCCAATAGCTGATTAACCGGGTAACAAGACTGTATGTCCAAAGCCTTACATCATAATTCGTGGAACAGCTTAGGCTTTATATATAGAGACTATTGCCTGAGGTGTTCCCAAATTTGTGCCATCGTTCACTGCAATTGAACCATCCCTAAAACTGAGGTCGATCTCTGATTATTAACGATGGCCGGGTTGAAAATCAACGCAGCATCCATGTAACGTTTTTCTGATCTGTTCTAGTTCAGCTATAGGGATTACTCATTGACTAATTGCCACGTATACTTCTAATGTATTGATCTAGTATTTTGGAAGACAAAACAAACTTCCAGGATGAATTTCTCCCCTTAGTTGCTTCATAATATGTAATGACCCCCTTTTCGTTTAATCTAATAACGGTTGTTTTAATTGCCCCTATTTTAACCCCGGTTTTTTTTGAAAAATCAAATTTGTCTATATTCGGAATGGTTAAATCCCCAAGAACCACACATCGATTAGCAATTTCATCAACTAATTTCTTTAAATTTCCTGAAAGATCAGAATACTGATATTTATTACCCTTGGCTGGTCTGCCGGTACGCGGCGTTTTTTCTGGAGTATCTCTATTTTTTGTGTCCCTTATTCCTTCTGCACTGGGTATGGTTGTTGTGTCCCTTATTCCTTCTGCGCTGGGTATGGTTTTTGTGTCCCTTATCGATTCTGCGCTGGGTATGGTTTTTGTGTCCCTTATCCATTCTGCACTAGGTATGGTTTTTGTGTCCCTTATCCATTCTGCACTGGATGTGGTTTTTGTGTCTCTTATCTCTCCTGCACTGGGTATGGTTTTTGTGTCTCTTATCCCTTCTGCACTAGGTATGGTTTTTGTGTCCCTTATCTCTCCTGCACCTGGTGTGGTTTTTGTGTCTCTTATCCCTCCTGCACCGGGTGTTGTTTTTGTGTCTCTTATCTCTTCTGCACTTGATGTGGTTTTTGTGTCCCTTATCGATTCTGCGCTTGATGTGGTTTTTGTGTCCCTTATCGATTCTGCGCTGGATATGGTTTTTGTGTCTATTGTAGATTTATTTAGATCAGTAAATAAATCAAGCACATTCGGTGTATTGTAAGGCCTAGGAGAAGTATCATCCTTTACATAGTCATCATAACTTTGCATCTTGGCTTTAATGGTATTTTGCTTTAAGCCACGCTTTTCTTGCTGCTTAAGCATCTCTTCAATATTCATTAAGATACCCTTATTCTAGGAAGCAACTCTTTCAATATCTTTAATACTTGAATTCGATTTACCTCGGTTCACCCAATCGGTTAATCCTGTCAGCTCAGAAATCAATGCATAACAGTCCTCTTTAGCGGTAGATTTTTTTGAGTCGAAAATATATTCGCCATCAGCTTTAGTATTTTTAAAGGCGGTATTAGTTCTTATAACTATGGGTAGGAGGTTGTCTTTAAGATTTTTTCTTTCACTTATAGATCCCATAATATTTAGGCTTAATTTCTCTCTCGCGTCGTATTTATTGAACACTATTTTATAATTAATTTTAATGGATAGGTTTTTAAAAGATCGCTCAATTTTTTCTATTTCAGAAACGGTCATTACTACACCATCAAAAGAATCGATATCAGCATTGATTGGTATTAAATTCTCTGTTGCGAAACAAGATGCGCAAACAGTGATTTTATGAATAGAAGGGGGACAATCAATTACTATCAGATCATAGTCAAACATAACAGAATCAAGCATCTCATCAAAAAAATTAGTAATATTGATAGACTGTTTAGAGTTTAATACATGCTCAATTTGAGAATTATCTAATGAAGATGGTAGCAGATGCAGATTGGGTGTCACTGGTAGAATAACATCTTCGATAGTTTTATCGCCAACGATCACATGGTACAGAACTGGCTGGCCATGTTTTTTCATGTTAAAAGACTGCGTCAAGTTCCCCTGCATATCCAGATCAATGGCTAAAACTCTAAACCCCAATCTGCTAGAACCTTCTGCAAAGGCTGTGGCTATAGAAGTTTTACCAATACCACCCTTCATACCAAATACATTAATAATCATAGGCTTGGAATCTTTTGATTTATATTTAAAACCACGAATTTCAAGTATTCTCCTAATGCTATCAGCAGGCAAAACATTTTTATTCCCTAATGGGACAACGGGTAAGTTATGTTCTTTTATGAGCTTATATATAAGGTGGGGAGAAACTTTTATTAGAGAAGAAAAGTCTTTGGTGCTTATAGTTTTCATTATGAATCCAATCAAAGTTGAAAATTTAACTATAAATGACTCTAGATCTTTGTCAACGTTTTTTATAAAATTTTCTAAAAATCGTGGATTGCAGATATTGTGTGTTGTTGTTGAAAAATATTTTTTTGTGTTTTTTTTATTTTTTTTTGTTATTCAATTCTCCAATTGAATAATCACGAAATCACTATTTTATGTGTCTCTTATTTAGTATTTGAAATTCTATTTTTGTGTCTCTTATAGGTGGCTGTAATAAAAGAGCTTTTTGATTGTTTAAAGCCTTAAATAAAGGAAGTACATAGGTGTATTATTAAACAATGCATTAGAATTTGTGTCTCTTATAAATTTTAGAAACAAATATTTTTGTGTCTCTTATTTAAAATTGAATTAACTGTTTTTGTGTCTCTTATTCTTATAATTTTCAATGGGTTATAGATCTTTTGGCGCTTGACACATATAAATATAAAAATTAAAGTCGATATTAATAATATTTAGTGGTTCGGATTTTCATTGTAAAAATTATATGTCAGATAACTATGAACAATAGGGGCATCAAGTGATGAACTAGAAAAAAGGATTTCGATTATGGCCGGTTTCCGAGGCCAGCCATAACCGATAATACAAATAGTTTGGAACAAAGCTAATATAACTAAAATAACAATGCTATTTTAGCTTTGTTCCCTTAAAACATCAATAAAATATTGGTGACAGGGATAGTATTATGCAAAATTTACCAAACCAACACGCTTCCAGTAAGTCTAAACCCTTATCATTCAAGGATTGGGTAACCCAAAACAACGCATACATCACTTCACGCCTAATTGATGACGGCATAGCCTTCATCACAGAACATGCGGCACAACTAAAAGCACCCTTATCCACACTCATTCTGGACAAACGTTGGCATTACCTTGATAAGCCTAAAAAAGAAAGCTATCGCGGCACGCTCAACACCGACAACCATGGCATTCCTTATCTAACGTTATCCTACTATACATTCCGAGATGGTAATCGATCAGAACGATTTGACAGTAAGGCAGCTCTTAAAGAGCTTTGGAAGCAGGCGCTGGATGGAGGGATGAAGCCACTTGTTCCTGTTCAAGTAAGACCTACCAAACCACTGCCCGTGATAAAGAAAGATGAAATCCCCATTATTGATTACCTAGCACGTGATCTCAAGCACTGGAATACATTAAACCTTGAAGGTAGATCCGATTATCTCGCTCGCAAAGGCTTAAAAGATGCAGCTATTCCCGGAATTCGCATTGGTCGAGATCACCTGACCGTTAAAATCATCAACACCCAAGGCGCATACCAGGGCTTGCAAACCATCTATAACGACGGTCAAAAGCGTTTCACCAAGGGGCTAAACAAAAAGGGTCATTTTGCACTCATAGGATTGGATGGTTTGCCTGAAAAGCTCGGAACCCTTCACATTTGCGAGGGGGTAGCGACAGCCGCCAGTATTTTTATGGCAATCAATGAGCCGGTTATAGCCGCCATGGATGCGTTTAACCTGTTACCGGTCGCCAAAGCATTAAAAGCGGCCTACCCTAAAATTCAAATCATCCTCTGGGCAGACAACGACTGGCAAAAAGCAGGAAAACTTCTGCCGAATGGTACTCTTCTAGGCAACACCGGTTTAATCCAGGCTAACCGTACCGCGTTTAAACTCGGTGGTGATGCACGCGTATGCACACCTGATTTTACAATTCTTCCTGAATTACCTTATGCCTCACGCTTAAAGCTAGCCGATACACTCAATCAAACCATGACTGATTCACCCTTATGGTTTGATTTTGCCGAACCATCCATCGAATCCGTGAAATTAATGCTACTGGCATCTTTGCCTGATGAAGCTGTCACCTACATCAACCTGAAAGACAGCGCCACAGACTTTAACGACCTGCACCAGTTAAGCAATCTTGAAACCATTGCCAATACCACGCCGCTTCTACCTGACATCAAACTGGCCTTAACACGAGAATTAGACCTTTACCGAAAGTATCACTTCGGCGTAATTTCTCCCGCCAACTTCGAGCAGGGTCAACGATTCATTTATGATTCAAGGTTCCTGCCAAAAATTGAATTCGATGCGGGCGTACACCTGATTAAATCAGACATCGGTACCGGTAAAACCGCCGTGGTAGAGGCGTTTGTAAAAAATTATCAGAATAAATCCGTACTCTTCGCCACGCATTTAATATCACTGGTTGAAAGTGCGTGTACCCGTCTTGAGCTATGCAGTTACAACGCGTGTGACAACTACGACCTGCAAATAGAATCCCGCCTAGGCATTTGCTTAAACTCACTCGGCAAACTCACCGCCAACGCCCCTTTACAGGATTATGATATTGTCGTGATTGACGAAGTAGAGCAGGTGTTAGCCCGCCTCACCACCCACATCGAACAAAAACCACTGGTGTTTCAGGTACTGCAACACGTCATGAGTCACGCTAAAACCCTCATATGCCTAGACGCACATCTTAGCAAGACCACAGCCCAATTCATCAATGCTACCTGTCCCGGTAAGCCTGTCACAGTCCACATCAATCAACACATATTGGCTGCAAGCCGCACCATGATTCTTCACGACAGTGGTGAAAGCGTCCAGTTAGCGGCCATGCGTGAATTGGAGGAGGGTGGCGCCGTGTATCTGGCCTTTAACTCCAAGGCCGATGCGTTTAAAACCTTTGCCGCCTTTAAAACAGCCTTCCCTGACAAGCTCGGGCTCTACATTGCCAGTGACAACGCAGGAGATGAAGCGAATCAGGCTTTTTTCAATGATGTGAATACTGAGTCTGCTAAATACGATTATATCATCTGCACGCCCAGTGTGAGTACGGGCGTATCCATCGACAACAATCACTTTGATTTTGTTGGTGGCGTGTTCCAATCCAGCATCAACACCGCCAATGACTGCATGCAGGCGCTAGGGCGGGTCCGTGGTAAAAGTGTACGACACGTCTACTGTGAAAAACGTCGTGCCAGTAATCCGCTGGATGCAGACACCATTGCAGCGCGCTGGATAGCTACCCATCAACACGATTTAAGTTTAATGAACCTCACCAATGAAGGCGCGCAAGTCTTGATGAATGATGACTACGAGGCTCTATGTCTGTCCGTCACTCAATCACGACATGCCAGCCTTAATAACTTCTATCAACAGTTTGCACTCCTGTCCTTGCATGAAGGCATCGATTTAGTGTACGCAACCGAAGCACCCGATACAAATATCCGAAAACAGTTTAGACAGTTAAAACAGGCCTTCGTACAGGCAGAGGCGAAAGAAATAGGGGAGGCCACTTTGTCTGAAACGGCCATTGCCTTGCGCGAACTCATGAACAAGTCACGCAAAACAATGGATGACACACGCAGTGTTAAAAAACAAACCCTGATTGATTTCTACAATCTGGATAAACAAGACACCGAGAGCATTGCTTCATTAGCCTCTATTGATAATGACGGACGATTCAAGCGTCAGGTTCAAACACTCGAACTAGCCCTAGGCGATACAGAACTGGCACGCACACGCTTTCTAAAGCAGACAGAAGGTGGTGCGCAGTTTGCAGCTGATATTACCCACTTCGCAAGCCTGCAACAGTTATATCAATATATCATCACATTACTGCACTTAAATTCCCCCCAAGGATTACTCAGTACGGCGGACTTCCATTACAGTGCCGAGACGTTAAAATCCCGTGGATTCATTGAATACATGGAAGAAAACCGCGATGTATTGAAAGGGCTTATCCCGCTCCCCACCACAGCACAATTAGAACGCGACCCCATCCGCTTCATAGGCTTGCTGCTAACGAGAATGGGCTTGCGTCAAAAGAGAGC
>CAIQCE010000116.1 GCA_903870185.1 uncultured Gammaproteobacteria bacterium | reverse complement strand
GAACTTTTTGCTCTTCTATTCTTCCGATGATCTTTTCTTTCAATACAACACCCCATTCTTGTTTATCTGGCCACTTATAATTATGTTATAAGTGGCCAGATAAATCAATATCGACCTCCCTGTGTTTACATAGTTATCTACAACTATTCTATAAGTAGCTAGGTGAACAGAATATAGAGACCCCAGCGCTTTGCCTCACCTTATTCCAGTCTAAGTTCTTTAATAATAACTGATTGAATTATTGTGGTTTTTTTTGATCCAGATTATCTGGCCACTTATAACATAATCATAAGTGGCCAGATAGGGAACACCTGGCACCTTTAATGCTTTTCAAAAGAATGGGGGTGTTGGCCCGCGCCGTCGCTTGGGGCCAACCTACGTGCTAGACAGCATGAAGTATACTAACTTACTTCATTCTTTGGTCTTCTTCTTCGGCGCATACAAATCAGTGATCGTGCCTTCAAACATCTCAGTCGCCAACATCACTGTTTCAGATAAAGTCGGATGCGCATGAATCGTCAACGCTAAATCTTCAGCATCACAGCCCATCTCGATCGCCAAAGCGATTTCGCCAATCAATTCACCAGCATTAACACCCGCAATTCCAGCACCCAAGACTCGATGATTATCATTATCGAATAAAACCTTAGTTAAGCCTTCCGTTCGATTCATGCTGAGCGCACGACCCGATGCCATCCAAGGAAAGACACCTTTTCCAACATTAATCCCTTGCTTTTTAGCTTCGGTTTCAGTCATTCCCACCCACGCAATTTCAGGATCCGTATAAGCCACTGAAGGAATACATTTCACATCAAAATAATGTTTTTGTCCTGCAATTACTTCTGCGACTAATCGACCTTCCGCAGTCGCTTTATGCGCTAACATAGGATTACCTACGATATCGCCGATCGCATAAATATGAGGCACTGAAGTACGCAATTGTTTATCAACTTCAATAAAACCTCGATCACTCACTTTTACTTTCGCTTTATCTAATCCTAAATTCACACTATTAGGTCTTCGACCCACTGCCACTAAAATAGAATCATAACGTTGAGGTTCTTTGGGTGCTTGCTCGCCTTTGAAAGTCACATACAGCCCATCTTTTTTCGCTTCCACAGCCGTCACACTGGTTTGCAGCATGATTTTTTCATAACGTTTTTCAATACGTTTATGCAAGGGTTGCACCACATCTTTATCAGCGCCAGGAATAATTTGATCCATCATTTCCACCACATGAATCTTTGCACCCAAAGCATGATAAACGGTCGCCATTTCTAGACCGATAATTCCACCACCGATAATCAACATCTCACCCTTCGTATGCTCCAATTGCAAAGCACCCGTGGAATCGATGATTCTAGGATCTTCAGGCATAAACGGTAATTTCACTGGAGAGGAACCCACCGCAATAATGACTTGCTCAAAATGAATCACAGCTTTTTCACTGCCCGTAATTTGCAATTGTTTATCGTTGATAAATTCAGCTGTACCGTTAACGATTTCCACCTTACGCTGCTTAGCCAGCATTTTAAGGCCCCCCGTCAATTTGGTCACGATTCCATCTTTCCATGCGCGGATTTTATTGACTTCAATTTTGGGCTTGGCAAAAGTCACACCAAATTCTGCCATTTCTTCGGAATCATCGATAATTTTTGCAGCATGCAATAAAGCTTTAGAAGGGATACAACCCACATTCAAACATACACCACCGATGTTTTGATCTTTCTCAACCAAAACAACTTCCATGCCTAAATCGGCTGCGCGAAATGCGGCTGCATAACCTCCAGGTCCACTACCGATGACCACAACTTGTGCTTTAATTTCTTTCATCACTATTCCCCTACTAATAAATTAATTTCGCTTAAACTTTTAGCCAATTGAACTACAAATCGTGCTCCATCTGCCCCATCGATGACTCGATGGTCGTAAGATAAACTTAAAGGCAACATCAATCGTGGCTGGAAAGAACCATCTTTTTGATAAACCGGTTTCATCTGAGATCGAGACAACCCTAAGATCGCCACATCCGGCGCATTAATAATCGGAGTGAACGCCGTTCCACCGATTCCACCTAAACTCGTGATCGTAAAGCAGCTGCCCTGCATCTCTGCAATCGACAACCCTTTTTCTCGAGCCTTAGTGCTGATCGCAGATAACTCTTGAGCCAATTCAACAATCGATTTTTGATCAACATTTCGAATCACCGGCACCACCAATCCATTAGGAGTATCCACCGCGACACCGATATGAAAATATTTTTTCAGAATTAAATTTTCACCACTGACATCCAAAGAAGCATTAAAATTCGGCAATGCTTTCAAAGCAGCGACGACAGCTTTCATAATAAACACCAAAGGTGTGAGCTTAACACCTTGTGCTGCTGCAACATCTTTTTGCGCTTGACGATAAGCTTCCATCTCGGTGATATCCGCTTCATCAAACTGAGTAATGTGTGGAATGCTGACCCAATTGCGATGCAAATTCGCGCCTGAAATCTTTTTAATCTTGGAAAGTGCCTGAGTTTCAACCTCACCAAATTTTGCAAAATCCACGACAGGTGCAGCGAGAACGCTTAAGCCTGAGCCACCCTTCAATCGAGCCTTCACATAATTTTGTAAATCTTCTCGAGTAATTCGGCCTTTTGCACCGGTGCCTTTAATTTGTTTGATATCTAATTCTAATTCACGAGCTAAACGACGAACACCTGGACTCGCATAAGAATCGGTATTATTCGAGGAATCAGCTGTGTGATGAGAGACTGGAGCAGGTGCTACAGAACGTGCAACTTCAGGTGCTTTTTGTGGAGCTGCTGTTACAGCCACACCACCTTGAATTTTTAATAACAGAATTAAATCACCCTCTGAAACTTTATCACCGACTTGGGTTTTTAATTCTACTATTTCACCCTCAAGAGGGGATGGCACCTCCATGGTGGCCTTATCCCCTTCTAGGGTGAGCAAAGGGTCATCGACTTTGACAAATGAACCCGGTTTTACGTTAACTTCTATCACATCCACACCAGCGGCACCACCAATATCTGGAAGTCGAACTTCCACAATACTCGGTGAAACACTCTCTGTTTTCTGTGGCGCTGCTTCTGCGATAGAATTTTCACAATCTAAAATCACAGAACCTTCTGAAACTTTGTCACCCACTTTCAGGTGAATCGCTTTGACCACACCTGCGGCAGGTGCTGGAATTTCCATCGTGGCCTTATCACCTTCCACGGTCATTAAAGGCATATCGATCTCAACTTGATCACCGACCTTAACCAAGATTTCAATCACGGTTACATCAGCTGCACCCCCAATATCAGGCACTAAAATTTTTTGTATAGATTCTGCCACGTTCTTACTCCTCAATTGGCATTCAAACTCGAGTGGGGTCTGGCTTTTCAGCATCAACACCCAAATCTTTCATCGCTTGCTCTAAATCTTTAAGATCAAAATCTCCTTGATCCATCAGAGCTTTCAAGCTGGTATATACAATGGATTTCGCATCCACCTCAAAAAAATCTCGAAGCGCTACTCGGGTATCACTTCGACCAAAACCATCCGTCCCTAACACATAATACGGCTGCTTGATCGCTGGTCGAATTTGTTCAGCATACAATTGAATATAATCAGTCGCTGCAATCACAGGACCTTTTCGATTCGCCAAACAGGATTCTACATGAGACAGCTTAGGTGTTTCAGAAGGATGCAAACGATTGTATCGCTGTGCTGAACGAACATCACGATGCAATTCATTAAAACTCGTCGCACTCCACACATCGGCTGCAATTTGATATCGAGACTCTAAAATTTCAGCCGCTTTGATCACTTCGCGCAATATGGTTCCCGCACCGATCATTTGAATCCGGATACTGGAATTTGAGGTGCTTTCTTTCAAGCTATAGAGACCCTTTAGAATGGCTTTTTCAGCCCCCTCAGGAATAGCAGGATGCGTGTAGTTTTCATTCATCAGTGTGATGTAGTAATAAACGTCCTCTTCTTCTTGATACATACGTCTTAGACCATCTTGCATAATCACAGCTAATTCGTAGGCAAAACAAGGATCATAACTCACGCAATTCGGAACGAAACTAAACATCAAAAGATTATGTCCATCCTGATGCTGCAAACCTTCACCGGCCAAAGTCGTTCGACCTGCAGTGGCACCTAAGATAAAACCTCGAGCCCTCATATCACCCGCAGCCCAACAAAGATCCCCCACTCGCTGATAACCAAACATCGAGTAATAAATATAAAACGGAATCATCGGCAATTGGTTGGTGGCATATGAAGTCGCAGTGGCTATCCAACTCGACATTGCCCCAGGCTCACTGAGACCTTCTTGCAAAAGCTGCCCATTTTTAGCTTCTCGATAGTACAACAACTGAGTGCGATCTTCCGGCGTATATTTTTGTTCGCAGAAGGAATAGATCCCTAATTGCCTGAACAAACCTTCCATACCGAAAGTACGAGATTCATCGGCCACGATAGGAACGATATGCTGAGTTAAATTAGGATCTTTCAGCAAGGCTCCTAAAATTCTAACGAAGGCCATCGTAGTTGAGACTTCACGATCCGTCGCTTCTAATTGAGCACCAAAGGCTTCTAAACCTGGAATGATTAATGGTTTTGATTCTACAGGGCGCGCTGGAATATATCCGCCTAATACTTCGCGCTTTCGCTGTAAATATTGAATCTCAGGAGCATCTGGTCCTGGATGAAAGAAATCGAGGTTTTCAATATGTTCATCAGAGACTTTCAATTTAAAACGTTCACGGAATGCCTGCAGTGCTTCCACCGACATCTTCTTAGTTTGATGAGTGACATTCAAACCTTCACCCGCGATTCCCATACCGAATCCTTTAACGGTTTTCGCTAAGATCACAGTCGGCTGACCTTGATGGGCCACTGCAGCGGCATATCCCGCATACACTTTACGAGGATCGTGTCCGCCATCTAACAAGGCTTTTAATTCGATATCACTTAAATGATCGACCATCGCTTTAAGCTCAGCGTATTTACCGAAGAAATGCTCACGCATATAAGCACCATCTTTCGCGCTGTAATTCTGATATTCACCGTCCACTAACTCGGAGATTCGTTGTTTTAAAATCCCACTCTGATCGCGTGCAAATAAATCATCCCAGCCACCGCCCCAGATGATTTTAATCACATTCCAGCCAGCTCCACGGAAGACTCTTTCAAATTCTTGAACAATTTGTCCATTACCCCAAACAGGGCCATCCAAACGTTGAAGATTACAATTGATCACGAAGATCAGATTATCCAACTGCTCACGGCCCGCGAGATTCAAGGCACCCATGGACTCGGGCTCGCTCATCTCTCCGTCACCGCAATACACCCAAACCTTACGCTTGGAAGTATCGGACAAGCCACGATTGTGTATATATTTTAAGTAATGAGCCTGATAAATCCCCATCAAAGGACCTAAGCCCATCGAGACCGTTGGGAATTGCCAGAAATCGGGCATCAGCCAAGGATGCGGATATGAACTCAAAGATTTCGAGTGAGTAATTTCCTGACGGAATCCCTCTAAATGAGCCTGTTCCAAGCGCCCTTCCAAGAAAGCTCGGGCATAAATCCCAGGAGAAGAGTGCCCCTGAAAATAGACTAAATCACTGCCATCTGGGTGATTATGCCCCTTGAAAAAATAACACAATCCAATTTCAAATAAAGTCGCTACAGAACCATAACTTGCAATATGGCCCCCTAATTCAGGCGCCTTTCGGCCAGCTTTCATCACCATCGCAATGGCATTCCAACGAATCAAAGCCGTGAGTCGATCATGCAACTCAATATCATCCGGGAAAGGGGCTTCGGCCTCTAGAGGCACCGTATTGGCATAAAGCGTATTCAGCGTGCCTGAGCTGGGTAATACCCCAACACCAGCCGCGTAACTCATCAAAGAGGATAAAAGCTGCTTAGCTCGTTCAGTACCCTCAAACTCTAATACATCGTTTAAGGCGTCCAGCCACTCCTGAGTCTCAGCGGGATTCCCATCGCGCGGCAAAACCGCGATCTCATCGACCATCTTCATTACCTTAAGAATTGAAAACCAAATTTGCGGGATTATAACGCCTTAAGTTATGTGGTGCTAGGGTTTAAGTGAATTAGATGGCATTGAGGCTCTGATTTGGCTTAAATAGCAAGCTGGTAGCAAACCGTTCTCAGGCTTTCGAAAAGCCCACACTACGCCTAAAGGCAAAATAACTAATTTCAAGTGGGCATCTCTCGTCATGAGCTATTTTGCTGCCAGGCTCCGCTAATATAATCTATAACCAATTGAATAAATGAATTAAGGTGCCTGGCTCCAAAACTCTGACACCAAAAAATTTTCAATTTCGAGAAATACTGTTAATGCTCATTACGAGAAAAAATAGTTTTTTTCAACTATACTTCTTTTCAATTAAACCTAATCTAGGGAAGTCATTATGCCACATCGCCGTAACCCTGAAACTCCCTCTTCAGCCAGCACATCTTCACTCGGCTCATCGCCTAAAAGCTTCACCCGAACCAAACCAGATGCACGCCTCTATCCAAGCCGAACTATGTCAATCCCCGGCACCAAAGGATCACATGATGTGACCAGGAATAGTAAAATAGACAAAACGGGGGCTTACACTAGTAAAACAGTGATCACTAAAACACTAGAGTTGATAACAGAGGATTCAGAAGCATTAGAAGTTTATGCTGCCTGGCTACATCGATTGCATAGTGTAAATGATGGAGTCCCTAAATATGATAGGACGCCCGGGGAGGGAAGAGATAGGGATGGCAAAACCATTGGAGGCAAGGTCCATAGCCGAGAAATCACAGGCCTCTATACCATTCAAGATATGATAAATGATTATGGTAGGGGGGATGCCTTTATTGATCAATTATCAATTAGACTACGGCGTGGTAAGAATCTCCAAGCATTTGCCCAATTTCTAGTCAGCGCCATAATATTCAGAGAAGTTGATCTTAAATATGATCACATTGGATTCGATGCTAACGGAGACTTAGTCCGATTGGATTTTGATTTTTCATTTG
>CAIQCE010000115.1 GCA_903870185.1 uncultured Gammaproteobacteria bacterium | reverse complement strand
AGATGAAATTCCTGAATTACAGGCATGGTGAATGGTTAGCTCCTCACTTTTAGAATGGAATCAATTCCTTATCAGCCCCAGAAATGCCGGAGATTGATCATAGTGTACGCAAGTAGTTTCAAGCCGAAGTGATGAAAACTGATCCGTTCAAATCTTAACAGAAGCCTCTTGAATTTATCCTCCCAAGCAAAAACACGCTCTACCATTCTAAAGCGTTCTTAAAATATATTCTCATCATAAATTCGCTTTCTGCCACGTTTAGTCTTTTGGCAATTTCTTGGATTTTCTTTGATATTGGGGATCATTCCATCATTGAAAATCTGCTTCCTATTGGAGGCACTGTCATAAGCAGAATCAAGACTTACTAAACATTTTTTAAGCGATTTTCCCATGGGCTGTCAACCGCCAACTTAATTGAGCCACTTACGGTAATATTGGGGAGGCAATAAAGACTTTCTTTTGGGTTAAATGGCGGCGTCTGGGTGTCGCAAGGCACATCTTCCAATTCAAACAAACGGAGCAGATTAGGCCGTAGTATCTCTTCATTGCAAAATTGGTCAAGTTTAAGCAAGGATGGGAATTTAAAGGTAAACACCGCCAGTCCTGCCATTAAGCACTCCAGGTTTGTATATCTAACCACTTTGCCTGTTTTTATGGCAGGACCATGCCTTTTTAGCCCTTGATTAAAGGACTTTCGAATGGTCGATAATAGTTCTTCGTGGGTAAATTGTGGTCTTGTTTGCTGCATGCTAGGCCTCTGTATTTTGTAGATTCCTTATGCCACATTTTTACAAACTTTACGAAATATTTTTTATACAACCCTCTCATATTGCCACTTTTAGACTACTCCGGGAATTGCTGTAAATCCGACAGAGCCAAAATAATTTGATGACAATATACCTTACAATCTGTTTAAAAGCTATTCATGCACCACAGTCTCACCCTATCAGCTTCAGCTGGTAGGGTGAGACTTAGATGTCTAATGGAGGATCTCAATTCAGGGCGTCAGCTTCCTACTAAAGGATCGGGATAGGGAGAAACTTCACAGTGCCCCTCCGGGTAGAAAGGGTTATGAGAATCATAACCCTAACCCCCACACAACGCAGCAAGCAGATTTCCCGCACTGCGCTGTTCAGGCCTTGTTACAGCACAGCAGCCGATTGCATCTTACTAAATGGTAAGACTAGTTTTGGCCGCTCTATCGGGTAGAATTGCTTTAAGTGAGCAAATTTCTCCCATGTGATATAGCTTTTCCAGCTCCTGCTACAAAGCATCTTACGCCAGTAGTATTCGGTGATTCTATATATCCTAAATAAGGCGTCTATATTCCCACCTAATCCATAATAAGCATAATGTCCTCGTAACACTTGATTAATCTCCTTGACTTGCTCCTGCAAGGAATAGTGCCTTATTTTACGCATCAGCATTTGTAGTTTACCTACACTCCGCTTTAACCTGGTCTTTTCTGTCTTCCGCCCTACCATAAAGTTTCCCTTACGATTACGAGTGCAAAAGTGGGTAAATCCTAGAAAGTAAATTGTCTCTAGTTTCTCTCCCCTTTCTTTTGCATGT
>CAIQCE010000114.1 GCA_903870185.1 uncultured Gammaproteobacteria bacterium | reverse complement strand
TTTTAAATACGTCGATAATTCATCTGGTGGTATTTCTGCATTTACATCTAAATCAAACATCCTACCATAAATTATCTCTCCTTTATTATTCAAGAAGAACATCGCATTAACCTGTATGGGAGAAAAAGCACCGTCTCCCAAATTTGAATCTATATATGCCTGATTATTATCTTTTATAAACTTATATGAATCGTCCCAGATGGACCAATCGGCCAGTTTCGAATTTATGTCTTTCACTCCATTATCAATCACGATTATCAAGTTATTCATGAAAGTTCATTTTGGATCTCACATCAAAATACGCAATAATTGATGGAAATAAACATGTATTAAGTAGCTTATTAAAATTTGGAGATCGATTTAGGAGCGCCCTCCCCTATTACAATGCCACAAAAATACTTCAATATAGCAACCTTACATCATCAACTCCTATTCTTTTTTCAGTGAAAATAAAATACAAAAATCGAAATGAAGTTGTTTGCATATTGTTTAGAAAAAATTTAAAAACAAACCAATATATATTCGAAAAGAATAATCACCTCTACAAATCCAACGAACCTTGTATTGTTTATAGAGCAGAAGCAATCTTAAATGCACCAGACAGAAGAAATGATTTAAATTTGATAGCAAGATTATTAAAGTATGACCCCTCTACATTAATATTATTAAATGCAGCTGCTCACCCACAATACAGTGGAGAAAAATTAGCTGATTACAAAGACAATCCCTATAAAGGATTGGACTCCAATAATTCATACTTGGCCTCACTGACATCTCAAATGAAGGACGAGCTAAATGAAGCAAGAATTCACTCGTCAAACCTGGGATGTTCAAAAGAGAACCCCTCTTTTTTCTATATTAGGCACATTTTCTGTGACCTCATCAAAAATGAAACTAAACAGGCAACCACTTTATACTATCAAAATTACCCCAATGACCCTATAATTGACGAGGCAAAAATTGCCATCGCCGTTTAATCAGGAAGAATAGTTCATGCTCTCTCAGCACTTACCCAAAGAAGCCCAAGATATCATCAAAAATCTCGAAAATGTGTTGGCTTTAACCCCAGGGCATATTTACTGGAAAAATCTAAACGGTGAATACCAAGGTTGTAATGACCTTCAAGCTATTGATGCCGGCTTAAAATCGAGAGATGATATTATAGGGCTCACCGATTATGATATGCCATGGAAAGAAGACGCGAATTACCTCCGATAAATTGATGCTGAAGTAGTAACAAAAAATGAAGTAATCGTTGCAGAAGAAAAATCCAAAACAGCATCAGAGAAAGAAGCTATTTGGCTTTCCAGAAAAGTGCCGCTTAAAGATCAAAATGGAGAAATCGTTGGTATAGTTGGTATCTCCCTCGACATCACTGAACTTAAAGAAGCACAAAACAAAGCAACTCAGGCTACAGCAGAAGCGCTAGCGCAGGAAAGAGCCAAGAAAGCCGTCGAAAATTATGCAGGGCGGATTGCACATGATTTACGAACTCCTTTGGCAACGATTAATAACACAGCTTTTTTACTCAACAAACATCTCACTATTTTGATTGATGGCTATAAGATTGCCGAATCTGAAGAAAAAATTCCTGAACCGATATTCCCCTCTCGAATAATAGAGACTATCTCTGAGGCACCTAAGGTGCTTTCTGACACGGTCAAATATTGCAATGAATATATCAGCAATACTTTAAAAACCTTGAAAGCCGCTTCCGTTGGTGTCGACTCTATCACATCAGATAGCTTAGTGGCTGTTCCAATTGGGATTTTAGTGGAACAAGTTGTTAGAAATTATCCTTTCACTCCCGAACAACGAAAAAAAGTATATCTAAATACGGATCGGGATTTTAAGTTCAAGGGCAATGATCTTTTAATGCGAGCCGCATTCGAAAATTTAATTAAAAATTCCTTGGAACAAATCACGCTCAATCAGAAAGGTGAAATATTTATCACTTGCGAAAATGGTGATGAATTTAACTTTCTCACAGTAAAGGATACAGCAGGTGGAGCTCCTCCTGAAATTGTTAAGCATATTTTTGATGGGTTTAATTCAACTAAGGTCGGGGGAACTGGTATAGGTCTCTCTTCAATCAAACAAACGATGAAAATTTTTGGTGGTGATATTCATTGTGAATCCCAATATGGTCATTACATAGAGTTCACCTTAAGCTTTCCTAATATCACTTAACGATAGAAAACAGCACTTATGAATCCCTTAATCATTGGGCTTCATAGCGTAAAAAATAAACTGACCTTTCTTTTAGAAAAATTACTACCTGGCGGCGATGAATTTCAAACAGCTCAAGCAGAACTAGGTGAAATAAATGCTGAAAAATCAGCTATTTTAAGCCCTGAAGCCAGACGAGACTTCCTATCAAGTGAATTAGCAGAAGACACAGCAGACATACGATCCAACTTCAAAAATTGCCAAGCTTTAATGTCTGATATTAGCGCTATTGAAATGAGCATTATTACAATATTACATGCATTTTGCTCTGGCAGAAAACTACTGAGTGCTCTACCCCCCCATGCAAAGTTCTAATACAGATGTTCCTACATTAGCAGCAAGCTTAACACCACCCACTGCAGCTCGACTAGATGTTAGAATCTCAGTAGAAGCATTAGTCAGTAGTGGCAGCCCAGCTATGTTTCAATTACCTTCTGGTACTGCTGCCTCTGCAGGAGTAGGAATTGCAGTTGATGCCAGCGTTCTTCCGACGCTGAGTGCTAGTTTGCTATAGAAATAAATCAATTGAATGAATTTTTTCGTTAGGCTGCCTGTGCTTGGTAAGTTGATTTGTTGGGTTGGGTTGGGCCGCGCTTGGCGCCAACCTACAATTGCTGTGCAATCAACCGTCCTTTGGCTTTTATATATTTATATACAACATTATTGATTATAGGGTGAATTTTTTTGTAGGTTGGCGCCAAGCGCAGTGCGCCCAACAAAATAATGCTAAAAGAATTTAGAACTGGTCGCCAGTGGATCACAGAAGAACTTCAAAAACCCTTTGGAAGAGGCATTAATTTTCAAATTGAAATAGATGATATTAATGAATTACACCAAACCATCCTTGAAAATGGTTTAAAATTATATCTGCCCCTTGAAAATAAATGGTATCAACAAAATGATAAATTAGTCGGCAATCGACAATTTGCAATTCAAGATCCCGATGGATATTTA
>CAIQCE010000113.1 GCA_903870185.1 uncultured Gammaproteobacteria bacterium | reverse complement strand
TATTTTTAAATTCATCAGGTATCGCATTCAGCTTCATTCGCACTGAACTCCTACGAATACTTTGCCCTGGCATAATAAAAGTTCTGCCGATATAGCGATTTTTTACAAAGCCTTCCGCATATTTCAAATTAAGGCGCTGTGCCAATGTTAAGGCCGAATTTCGACTCGTGTCGGGTATGGGAATCACTACATCGATATCATGATCGGGATAAACAGCAAGAATTTTGTCAGCTAAATTTTCACCCATATAATTTCGAGCTCGGTAGACGGGAATATTATCAATCACAGAGTCTGGTCGAGCCAAATAAATATATTCAAAAAGGCAAGGTGAGCAGCTTGTATTTTCTGCGCAAATTTTTCGATGTATATTACCCTCAAGGTCTATAAAAACCCCTTCCCCTGGCGCAACATCCGCAATTAATTTATACCCTAAGGCATCTTGAACAATACTTTCAGAAGCAATCATAAAATCTTTTGCATTGGGATCAAGCACACTTTTTCGTTGACCATAAACTAACGGGCGAATTCCATTGGGATCACGAAAAGCCAGAAGTCCGTAACCATTGATCATGATTATCGCTGCGAAGCCTCCACGAACTCGTTTATAAACAGCTGCTAATGCTTGAAACAAAGCCTCTTTATCAAATTCTGCTTTACCTCTACGTAATAATTCGTGCGCGAAAACATTCAGCAAAATTTCAGAATCAGAACCTGTATTCAGATGGCGTAAATCATTGAGGATTAACTCTTTGGCCAACTCATCCGCATTCGTTAAATTACCATTGTGAACTATGCTCAGACCATAAGGTGAATTCACATAAAATGGCTGTGACTCCAACGAACTCAAAGAGCCAGCGGTTGGATAACGAACATGGCCCAACCCCATTTTACCTTTTAAACGAGTCATATCAGCTGCATGAATCACATCTCTAACGAGACCACTCGATTTTCGCAAAAAAACTCGGCCTTGGTCGTAGGTTATAATGCCAGCCGCATCTTGACCACGATGCTGAACAATAGTTAAACCATCATAAATTTCTTGGTTGACGGGGACAGTTCCTAAAGCACCGATGATGCCACACATTATTATAACTCCTGAGCTGGTGAAGACATCATCAAAGTATTTCGTTCTTTATTAAAAGCCTCAGACATCGCTTTTTGAGAAAGCTCTTCACCCCAAATCTTAAGCTTCCCAGGCAAAAATCCATCTAACCAAGTGACTAAAGGTGTAAATTGAGGCAATAATTTTGAAGATGAAAGCGCATTAAAAGGCTGAACATTACTTAAATGCAGAAACATGATCACCAAACCAACGATTAGAATTCCTCGAGCAGCCCCAAAAAAAACACCCAATAGTCGATCAACTGGTCCAATTCCCGTTCTATCAATTAAGGCTGAAAGCAAAAGATTAATCATAGCACCAATAATTAATATAAAGACAAAAAGTGCCGCAAATCCCGCAATAAAACGAAGCCCAGGTGAATCGATATAACTCTTAAAACAATAATCGCCGATGGCATCTGCAAACTTAATTGAAACTAATGCAGCGACTCCCCAGATCGCTAGAGAAAAAACTTCTCGAATAAATCCCCGCAAAAAACTGATGAGCACCGATAAGACCATCACTACAACAATGCCATAATCGATAAAATTAAAATTTGAATATTCCATAATTAGTTCACATTATATTTTCTAATGAGTCCAGACAACTTGAATTCCTTTTGCAAAGTTTTTTGTATACTTTCAATTTTTTCACGCTTAACTTCAGGGCCTACAAAAACTCGAACAATAGTGCTGCCATTGGTATTGGTAGCCAATCGAGTATAAGCTTCAAAACCTCGAGCCTGCAATTTCATCATTAATGTTTTGGCTGACTCCGGGTTACTAAAACTACCTAATTGAATGACCCAGGCAGTTGGGCTACCTAAGCCTGAGTATGAAGATTGCAATTCCATGGCAGAACTAACTTTTGCTGTAGGTAAAATCAAAGGTTCAGCCTTCGGAACTTCAACCTTATGGACCGAAGCAGGCTTTGAGATTATTTTAGCCACTGCAGGCTTTACATTAGTCTTAACCTTAGCTGGAACCTTTACTGTTTCCTCTACCGGTTTTTCAATCACCTTAGGCTCTTCTATTTTTTCATGTGATATAGCAGCCTCAGGCTTAGGTATCTCAAGGGGCTCAGCGGTGGATGTAATAGATTTTTCGGGCTCTGAAAGTGATAATTTCATATCAGGGACAGGAGGGGCTTCTGGTGCAGTGGTTGATAATATTGAAGTCTCATTACCAGGACGAGGATTATTAAATAATAGCGGCAAAAATAAAGCGGCAAGCCCTAATAATATTAATAACCCTACCATACGTT
>CAIQCE010000112.1 GCA_903870185.1 uncultured Gammaproteobacteria bacterium | reverse complement strand
ATCAGTTATTAATCGAAAAAAATAATATTCAAAAACAATATCTGGCTTTGGTGAAAGGGAAATGGGAGGGGGGATCTCGTCGAGTGAGATTCCCCTTATTGAAAAACCATCTGAAAACAGGTGAGCGTGTAGTGACTGTTTCAGACGAAGGTAAGGAGGCAGAAACCCTGTTTAAGCCTCTAAAGTATTTTACTAATTCAACTTTAATAGAGGCAATTCCACTGACAGGAAGGACTCACCAAATCCGAGTACATGCAGCCGCTATCGGACATCCCATTGCAGCAGATGAAAAATACGGGGATGAGGCCTTTAATAAGTCGATTCGCAAACTGGGCTTGAAGCGTTTATTTCTGCATGCGGCTGGGATTCGCTTTAAGTTAGATACGGTGCCTTTATTGGGTATTTGTGTGGGTTTGGATCCGGATCTAGAGGAGCTTCTAAAAGTGTTGCATCGCGATTTCACCTAAGGTTATTTTAAGAAAAGCTGTCTATAATTACCTCTATTGATCAATAAGTAGGTTAGGAGAGCATTATGTGGGACTGGCTTAAATGGCTAAAAAAAATATGGTTGAGAATTTGGAATTTATTCCGCTCAACATTTCGATCTAGTGCGTCAGCAGCAGTTAGTCGACAAACTCGGCTTGATACTGATGTCGGCGTATTCATTCAAGATGCTGAAGAAGGCGAGGTTTATGTAGGTCTTCCAGTTGCTCAACGATCCCCTTCATTTGATGGAGAGCCATCTCAGGCGAGTACTGTAGATAGCGCTGTAGATAGCGCTGTAGATCATTTGCCTGAATCATTAGATGAAATCATTAGATTAGCGGTAGAAGAAGCCTTAGAACCAGAAATTCCTAATGAAAAAGCTCAGGTTGCAGCAGTTGCCTCTCCAGCAGTGCCTGCTCCTGCTTCTATAGTGGCTGAAGTTGTTGATGCAGTTGTTCCAAGCTCCAAGCCTTCTCCTGCTGAATTGTATGAAAAGGTAATGAGTGAAGAAGATGATTTCGAGGCTGCCCGCGAGCTATTGGCACAGGCTGATTTGTTAGAAAAGCTTACACCTTCTGAAATTGTTAAGGTAATGGAAAAATATCAAGAATCTATCGAAAAAGTAATTAGGTCAGTGCTTACAGAGCCCATAGAGGGTGTTGATCTTGATGCATCTGAAATTAACGATGTAATAGAAAGATATCAAATATCCAAGACTGTTGCAGAAATTAACCCAAGTCTAACCTTGGTGAAAATGGTTGAAAAGGCATTGAAATTGGGTAGGGCTGAATTTCAAAAAATAACCGATATCATAAAGGGTAATCCTCTTTTAATTAAAATTTATAAAGCTGAGCACCAAGAAAAGCAGAGTGCTATAGCAGACGTAGGGCACGCATCAACTGCCCAAGCTAGTAAGACATCGATGAGATCAGGTTCTCGAGATAAAGGTGTGACTACTTATAATAAAGATGGGTTTGCCCAAAGAGCCTCTGAAAGAGGGCCTTTATCAGTGAGAGCAGCAGCTTCAGC
Organism: uncultured Gammaproteobacteria bacterium; assembly: GCA_903870185.1. Taxonomy (GTDB): domain Bacteria; phylum Pseudomonadota; class Gammaproteobacteria; order Coxiellales; family Coxiellaceae; genus CAIQCE01. The sequence continues at coordinate 5,078 of CAIQCE010000112.1, read as the reverse complement.
CCAATTTCTACCAGAGGCGTTCGCTGTGCAGGGTGCTCCAGAGGAAGCGCCTGCATTGTCAGCCACAGCGACTCCTATTACGGTGAAAACTGCTAATTGACACCTCCAACTGATAAGGCTAAGATGCGCGCTTCATGAAAGAGACGCTTCCAAGAGTTATTAACCCCTTTGTTTTGGCTAATCAAATGGCTGAATTACAGGGTCTGTTGGAATTGTCGAAAATGCCCCGGCTGGCGCCTTTATTGAACCATACGGTAGGCCAGGTAAGGGTTGATTTGCAATTTGGACGAGATCAGCAGCAATGTTGCTGGGTTCGTGGTAAAATTGCCGCCGAAGTGGAGCTTCCTTGTCAAAGGTGTGAGAAGGGTGTGGTTATCCATTTGGAGGCTCATCCGGTTTTAAGCCCGGTGATGAGTGATTCAGCTGCAGCTAAGCTGTCATCTGAATATGAGCCACTGATGCTCGATGAGGATCATATGGTGGCTTTGATCGATTTGGTGGAAGAAGAATTAATTTTGGTATTACCTATGTTTGCCAAGCACCCCATAGGGGAATGTTCTTTTTCTTAAAGTGTAGAAGTAAAGTGGAGTTAAGAAATGGCTGTACAACAGAATAAAAAATCTCGTTCTAGAAGAGATATGCGACGAGCACATGATGCTTTAACAGCTGAATGTTTGTCTGTAGATCCTACTACAGGTGAAACACACCGTCGCCACCATATGACAGCGGAAGGTTTTTACCGAGGCCGTCAGGTTATTAAGATTAACGAGAGTGTTGAAGAAGAGTAGTAGGATTCGATGTCAATCACTATCGCAGTGGATGCTATGGGTGGGGATCACGGTCCTCAGGTGGTTGTCCCTGCCTCACTTAATGTTTTAAAACTACACCCTGAGCTGAAGTTAATCTTAGTCGGTAGGCAAGAGATCATAGAGCCACTTCTGTTGGGTCTAGACGATTTAAAAGATCGGATTGAAGTTCATCATGCCTCTCAGCAAGTGACTATGGATGAATCTCCTGCCATAGCGCTGCGCTATAAAAAAGATTCCTCGATGCGAGTCTGCATCAATTTAGTTAAAAATAATATTGCACAGGCTTGTGTCAGCGCTGGAAATACGGGTGCCTTGATGGCAACCGCTCGCTTTGTATTAAAAACACTTCCTGGAATCGATAGGCCCGCTATTATGGCACGTTTGCCAACTTTAACTGGCAAAGAAGTCAGAATATTAGACTTGGGTGCTAATGTGGATTCTAGCGCAGAACAGCTTTATCAATTTGGCGTGATGGGCTCAGTGGTTGCCAGTGCTGTCGATAATATTCCTAATCCTAGAGTGGGATTAATTAATATTGGTGAAGAGCAAATCAAGGGCAATGGATTGGTCAAGGAAACTGCCCAGCTTTTAAGCCAGAATTCAGCTTTAAATTACATTGGTTACGTAGAAGGTAATGCAGTGTTTGCAGGTGTGGCTGATGTAGTGGTGTGCGATGGTTTTGTCGGCAATGTGATGCTGAAGAGCGTAGAGGGAATTTCTAAACTGATCAGTCATTTTTTTAAAGAAGAATTTCAACGAGGTATATTCGGGAAATTAGCAGCCTTAGCCGCGTATCCTTATTTATCTCGGGCAAAAAAACGAATGGATCCTCGTGAGCGAAACGGAGCCAGTTTGTTGGGCCTAGAAGGGATTGTGATTAAAAGTCATGGTGGTGCAGATATTATGGCATTTGCAGTTGCGATAGAAGAAGCGGTTATTGAAGCCAAGAAGAACATTCCAGAATTAATTCGTCAGCGAGTCAGTTTGCTTTTAGAAGAGTCTAATTCGCAAGAACCCCAAGCCCCCTTAATCTAAGTAAGGAATTTTCAATGAGTTCAAAAGTGCTTGCGATGGTATTTCCTGGGCAAGGTTCACAAAGCGTGGGCATGTTGGCTGAGTTAGCCACTCAATTCCCTGAGGTTAAAGCTTTGTTTGAAGAAGCCAGCCAGGTTTTGCATTATGATTTATGGGAATTGGTTCAAAATGATCCCGAGCAGAAATTAGATCAAACGACTTACACGCAGCCTGCATTATTAGTCGCTGACGTGGCCGTTTGGCGATGCTGGCTTTCTCAAGGAGGACCTCGACCTAGTTTATTAGCGGGTCATAGCTTGGGTGAGTACAGTGCTTTGGTTTGCGCAGAAGCTTTGAAATTTTCAGAGGCTGTGAAATTAGTATCTTTACGCGGAAAATATATGCAAGAAGCTGTTTCTCCAGGTGAAGGAGCTATGGCTGCAATCGTCGGCTTGGATATGCCCACGTTAGTTGAGCTCTGTGCGGATGCCTCTCATCATGGAGTTGTAAGCCCAGCTAATTATAATTCTATAGGTCAAACAGTCGTGGCAGGTCAAACAGCCGCAGTAGAACGTGTAGTGAAAGAGGCTTTAGCACAAGGTGCTCGTTTAGCTAAAATCCTGCCTGTTAGTGTGCCTTCTCATTGTGCCTTGATGCAATCGGCAGCTGATCATCTTAAGCGAAGCCTTGAGGCTGTCAGTTTGAGTACGCCGAAGATTCCCGTGGTTCAGAATGCGGATGTCGGTATCCACGACGATCCTGAGCGAATTCGAGCTTTACTGGTCGAACAATTGATAAGCCCTGTTCGTTGGGTGGAGACTATTCAACTCTTTGCTCAGAAAGGCATCCAGTTGATTATTGAATGCGGTCCTTCCAAGGTATTAACAGGACTTAATAAGCGCATTGAACCTATTCCTACGATACCTGTTAATGATTCAGCTTCCCTTGCGGGAGCATTAGCCGAATGTTCAACTAGAGGAGATTAATGAATGACATTAAGCACTAAAATTGCGTTAGTTACTGGCGGAACTCGAGGGATTGGTCAAGCGGTTGCAATTGCTCTGGGCAAAATGGGAGCGATAGTAGCGGCTACTGCAACAACTGAGGACGGCGCTGCCAAAATCAATGAATATTTGAAAGAACATGGTATCAAAGGTTCTGGCTATGCCATGAATGTTTGTGATCCTGAGGCCATTGAGCGAGTGCTGCATAGTATTGGAGTTGATCATGGGGGTGCCCCATTGATTTTAGTGAATAATGCTGCTGTTACTAGGGATAATATTCTACTCAGAATGAAAGCGGATCAGTGGAACGAAGTCATTGAGACCAACTTAAACGCTGTATTTAGAGTCACAAAAGCTTGTTTAAAACCGATGGTGAAAGCCCACTGGGGACGAATTATCAATATTGCATCCGTAGTGGCTATGACGGGTAACTTTGGTCAGGCTAATTATACTGCCGCAAAAGCGGGAGTTATTGCGTTTACTAAAACGACAGCTCAGGAAGTTGCAGGATATGGAATTACGGCAAATTGCGTCGCTCCAGGTTTTATTGATACTGATATGACTCGTAATTTATCGGAAAAACAACAGGAATTGATTAACCAAAAAATCCCTATGCGACGAGTGGGGCAGCCAGAAGAAATTGCGAATGCTGTTGGCTTTTTAGCTTCTCCATTGGCTTCTTATATTACAGGTGAAACATTGCAGGTCAATGGCGGCATGTTTATGGGTTAAGTTCAGCAGCCCTCAAATTTTTACTTGCAAGTTTTAGGCATTCTAATAGAATCTATTGGTTCGAAATTAGAGGGATTCTTGAGAATCTTTACCATCTTGGATCGATTTTTTTATAACAGCAGAGGAAACAGTGATTATGGCAACTATTGAAGAACGCGTTAAAGAGATTGTGGCAATTCGTTTAAATGTTCCAGAAGCAGAAGTAACGCTAGAAGCTTCTTTCGTAGATGACTTGGGAGCTGATTCCTTAGACACAGTGGAATTGGTTATGGCTCTTGAAGATGCTTTCGAAACTGAAATTCCCGATGAAGATGCTGAAAAAATTGCAACAGTTCAACAAGCGATTGATTATGTCAAGGCTCGTTCAGAAGCTGCATAATTCAATTTGAGATCAAGATACCTCGGAGAATAAATTGAGCGAAAGGCGGGTGGTGATCACAGGTATGGGTGCTATCACCCCGCTGGGTAATACGGTTGCTGAAGCCTGGGATTCCATTTTGCAAGGTAAAAGTGGGGTTAGAAAAATTACTCGCTTTGACTCTTCTAATTTACTCACTCAAATAGCTGCCGAGGTTCGTGATTTTGATCCTAGTCCTGTTTTCGATTTAAGGGAACAACGACGAATCGATATTTTCGTTCAATATGCAGGGGTTGCTGCAAAACAAGCATTAGATGATTCAGGCTTTATAGTCGATGAACAAAATGCAGCGCGAGCAGGTATCGCGATTGGGGCAGGCATTGGTCCGATGACTTGGCTCGAAGAATTTCTTAAGAAGCCAGTTATTGAATACCCCAAAAAATTATCTCCTTTCTTTATTACCGGCGGAATTATCAATATGGCGCCAGGATACGTCTCGATAAAATCAGGGTTTCGTGGACCCAGCATTTCTGTAGTAACGGCCTGTACGACTGGATCTCACAATATTGGTCAAGCGGCTAGAATGATTGTGTATGGGGATGCTGATGTTATGTTAGCTGGTGGTACTGAAATGATTACCTCAGAAATGGGAGTTTCAGGCTTTAATGCGGCTCGATCTCTATCAACACGTAATGATGCACCAGAACAAGCTAGCCGACCTTGGGATAAGGATCGTGATGGATTCGTGATTGGTGAGGGTGCTGGAGTTTTGGTTTTAGAAGAATTGGAGCATGCTAAAAAACGTGGCGCTCGAATTTATGCAGAATTAGCTGGATTTGGGATGAGTGCTGATGCATCTCATATCACTTTGCCAGAAGAGAATGGAAAAGGCTTTCAACTTTGCATCAATAATGCACTTAAAGATGCCAAGATGAATCCTGCAGATGTTAGTTATATCAATGCTCATGGTACTTCAACTATTGCAGGTGACAAAACAGAAGCTTTGGCCATTAAAAAGGTCATGGGGGTTAATGCAAAGAAAGTCCCTATTAGTTCTATTAAGTCTCAGATAGGGCACTTACTGGGTGCTGCAGGCGCTGTAGAAGCGATATTTTCAATTTTAGCTATTCGGGATCAGGTAGCTCCTGCTACCATCAATCT
>CAIQCE010000111.1 GCA_903870185.1 uncultured Gammaproteobacteria bacterium | reverse complement strand
TTTCAAACCCTAGAAAAACAGCCTGATCTTAAGTCACAAAATTTAGAGTTTATTGAAACTGCACTATTAAATATAGACTCACCTAATTGCTTACGAACAGCTGATATTAAAGCAATTAAAGAATTAAGAGCAGATCACACCGCTAAACATATCAATCGGAAAATTCAGTTACATTGTAAAATTTCAATATCGGCCATTCACTCACTAATCACAAACCCTAATCAATCGGAAAAGGCTTCTACTGGAAAATTTCCTCGCTTATTTAAACTTCCACAAATACCTGACCTACCTAATCCCAGTCAAGTTTCAAAATCCTCTTTAGCGCCAGGAGTTACGCCATGAGAATCCTAGACCAACTTAAAGCTGGATTAATAGATGCTTTAACTCTTTTTATAAAATCTCATGACAAAACAAAACGACTTAGCCCAAAAATAAATCGATTCATAGAAGAAATGCGAGTATTACTAGCCAAATCTGAGTCTGCGATTGAACTTTCTTCTAATACTAAGAATAAGATTTCATTATTTCTTCAAGCTCATTGGCTCAATCCCTTTGGCTTATTCTCACCTGAGCATCAACTTCGCCGATTACTCACTTCAATCTTAAACAAGGATCAATATTCCACTCTTCAACTTTTGATTACGAGCCAAGCTGAAGATCGACTCGAAATTCAACAATTAAAATTAGAGCGAGCCGAACTCCAAAGTCAAATTGACAATGCAGCAGGAGGCGCACATGCAATCCTAGGGAAATATCAAGAACAACTTCGAGCCTATCAAGATCGATTTATAATAGACACTAAGCGCATAGAACTGCTAACAAAAGAAGTTGATAAATTGATCGAAGAAAATGAATCATTAAAGCTGGCTCAATCAGCCCATCAAAGAGAAGTCTCATTAATGAGCATTAAATCCATAGATCATTCACGCCTGAGCCTCGCTCTTGAGGAACTTAACTCAAACCCTGATTTTAAAAAATGGGTGGAAAGCCGACATTTGTCTCAGCACTCGCAAGAAACACTGGGTCAACATTTTAAATGGGGGAACCCTGAGGACAACAAGAAGGTGCCATTTTCTATGTTTAAAGGGGGGCATTCTTAATGACTTTTTTGCACTACACGGATTGGCTGATATCAAATTGCGATAATGTCCATAGTCCCACTACATGGTTTAGCCTAAGATTTTCTACCAGGATATGCTCAGTCACACTGAGATGTACTAGTACTCAAGGATTGAGGCTAGCCACAAATCAGTGTATGGATACATGAATTCCAAGGACTGGCATAAGCTTATGTAGCTGAGCTATCCTAATTTGATCAAAATCTATACAGGCTCTCTGGTCTTTAAGGTAATCTTTTGGTATCCTTACCGACCTTCAAATAATAGAGAGTGATTAACATGCATCCCCTCCTCAGCATTGGAACCCAGGCCGCTCGTAATGCCGCCAAAGTCTTAGTCCGCTCCATGGAACATTTGGAAGCAGTCGATATCAAAGCTGATAATCGAAGTGAATTTGTAAGTGAATTAGAGCGACTGGCTTTAAATGAAATCACTGAGACCATTCATAAGGCCCACCCTTCCCATGCTATTTTGACCACTGGTCAAAAAGATACAGCCACTGAAATTTCATGGCTAGTCGATGCGATCAATGGAGCGGGAAATTTTCTTCACGGATATCCTCATTTTGCAATTTCACTTTCTGTTAAACGAAATTCGCGTGTAGATTACGCTGTTATTTACGACCCCCTAAGAGATGAATTATTTCTAGCAGGCCGCGGAGATGGAGCTCGATTAAATGATAGACGCCTTAGAGTCAGTCAAACCAAAAAGCTGAACGAATCTTTATTAGCCTTCGCCAGCCAAGATACTGAAAACCCAGGCCCTTATTTCAATCTAGCCCAGGAATTACTACCACAATGTCAAGGGATCCGTCATAGCGGCTGTGTTGCCCTAGACTTAGCCTACCTAGCCGCAGCTCGATTAGATGGCTATTGGCAAGCTTCTGCCAGAGAAGTGGAAACAGCAGCGGGTCTTTTACTAATTACTGAGGCGGGTGGAATGGTGAGTGATTTTGCAGGCCATACTGAATCAATCAGCCAAGGTGATATTATCGCGGGAAATCCCAAGGTTCATAAAGAAATTCTGAATACGATTCAACAGCTGGGAAAACAGGCCTAAGATCAGGAAATCCCAGCGCATTGACTGATTCAATACAGTGATATTGAATCAGTCCAAAGCCAACCCTAGCAATCCTTCTCATTGGACGCCAAATTAGCCCATCTTGTTATAAACAAATAAAGATCGTATACTTACAACTCTTTTTAACATAATCAAGGAAGATATCTATGAAAACTAATCTACTAAAAATATCCGCTCTTTTTATCTCATTCCTGGTAATAGGAAATGCATCAGCTGGCCAAGTAATGTCTAACTATCATGATAATGAAAACTCAGGTTTTATCCTCGTTCTTAAATAATATATTTTACAAAAAAATTGGGGTTCTGATAAATACTCTTATCTGAACCCAATTTTCTAATGAATTAAGGTGCCTGGCACCTTTTTATGCAGCTGGTGCAGCAATATGCCTTTCGGCTTTCGTGGATTCAGGCTGAACAGATTCAAGTTCCTTCAAAATTATTCGAGCCTCTTTTGCAGTCCTAGTCTCTGCAAATAAACCAAAACAACCTGTTCTATACTTATGTATGCCTGCCAGCACCAGATAACCAACACCTCCCAATAAACAGAATGAAACACATTCTGCAATTAGGTATTTTAAATTTCTATGTTTACTCAAAATACCCTTTTGAAGAGCATTCAAGTCGCTGATAAAAGCTTTTCTATCGGCTGAAGTTAAGTTAAATCCGGGCTCACTCAGCAATTTAGCCATGTACATTCCCCCAAATACACGGATTTGCTTCGACTTAGGATCATCAAACTGAATATTCTGAATAGAATAATTAACAATTACATCCACACGCTGCATAATTTTATTTCTAAAATCTTGATCCCAAAAAGGCATATATGACTCACCTTTGGGAAGTTTGGCTTTAGGATAGACTGTTTGATCCAGCTGTTCAGGTGTAATCACACAACCAGATAAATCAGCATTTGAAAAATTACAATTTGTTAAATTAATATCAGCTGGAAATTCAGATTGCCCTAAAGCAGCACCTTCAAAATTAGCATCTCTTAAATCCATGCCTGCTGGGAAAGTAATTTTCTCATCTGCTGCCAATTTTAATTGATTCAATGATTTTAATAATACACTTTTAAATTTAGGGTCACTTGTTTCTAATAATTTTTTAAAAATTTCTGGTCTCTGTAAAAGCAATTGCTCTATAACAGGGCGAGCGGAATAGCAGGCATATACCACTTCACGAGACTGTTTTTCGTCTGGACGATCGACATCAATTTCTTCTCCACACTCATCTGGAAGCTGCTCTATTAAAAATAAATTGGATAACAATGCTTCATAATTATCATAGTCACGATCTCCCTGGTAATCTTGAAGCCAAGAAAAAATATGATCCAAATCACTTAATGAAGGAGCTGCAATAATTTGTTCGGTAGGAGGGACCGATCTTCCGTGGTCTATTTCCCCTCTAGCGGGAGGTATATAACCAATATCACTCATCCCAGTACCACTGGAAGGACCCATAAATATTTGAGCAGGGGTGGTATGATAAAAAACATGAAAATGCGTCGATTTAGTTTCACTGTGAAATTTTTGAATAGCCATAATTCCCATCCTTTTAACTTAAAAGACACCTTAAGTAATTTACTTGCCCAGTATACGATTTCTATCTAAACCCTATTATTACCTATATTAAAGATTAATTCTTAAAGAAATATTAATAAACAAGGCATGAATAACTTCATGCTGCATATAATGTAGGTTGGTGCCAAGCATTAGTGCGACCCAACATTATTTTAATTTTGCTGGATGTATCCCTGAAATTTATTAGAAAGCACTCAGATCCCTCGTGTATGTTCTTGTTGGGCCGCGCTAACGCTTGGCACCAACCTACAAAAGCATTTATGCCACCTTGAATCAACCCGCTATCACACGACTTTCTATGCGGTCAATCAATAGATATTATCTATCAATCTCATAAAAACTAACGATTATATTTATGGTTAATGATACCACATACTGTATATAAATTAAACAATACAGAGGTAGCAAATCATGGCCCCAAAAGAAAGCGTATTAAGAAACCCACTGGTTTTTACTAGTTTAGAAAGGAAAGACGTAATCGCCACCCAAGTTTCAGATCATCAACCCATTATCCATAATGGTACCTTATTTGGGAATGTAATGATGCAAAGTCGTAAACGACTAAATCAGCTAGGTGTAGAAATAGGATTTAATAATGGCTTTGGTCTCGTTGAAAGTAATGCTGACTATCAACTTCGATTGATAAAAATTGCTAAAGTCATCGCTGAAATTATTGATCGCAATCCCAGCATAGAGTGTATTAGTTTATGTGAAGGACCTGTTCAAGCAATTCATGTGAGTCTCTTGCTGCAAATACTTCATCAATCTGGCTGTATGCATCGATTTTTACTAGAGAAAGGCTTTTATAAACCTGAAGCATCCGGTACCCAAGATTGGGGTTTATTAGCTTTGATCGATACTCGCTATAAAGTTTGTACAGTAGAATGTGATCTGGTTAAAAAAATTGGCTCTAAATTAGAAAATCGTTTTCATCTACTGAAATTCGAAAGTGAAGATGTTGAAAAATATTTGGCATTAGTGCATTTGCCTTTTGGAGATGATGAAGATATTTCTGAGAAAAGAAAATTATCGGAAAATGGCAATGCTTATGCCAATCTAATTAAGCAGTTATTACTGAAATACGAAGATAGGTCTTTGAT
>CAIQCE010000110.1 GCA_903870185.1 uncultured Gammaproteobacteria bacterium | reverse complement strand
GAATTTGGTTGAGATGCTGGATGAGTCGATTGAAAAGTATAATGATTCCATCGCGTTTACTCATATGGGCGCTCGGCTCATTTATCGTGAATTGCATCAGTTAAGTGATGCTTTTGCCGCATATCTTCAGCAAGTTTTGGGTTTGAAAAAAGGCGATAAAATCGCTTTAATGCTGCCTAATTTATTGCAGTATCCCGTCGCATTGTTAGGGTCTTTAAGAGCAGGTCTTACGGTGGTTAATCTTAATCCTTTATATACGGTTCCCGAACTTAGTTTGCAGCTAAAAGATTCTGAAGCCTGTTCGATTGTTGTATTAGCGAACATGGCTCATGTCTTAGAGCAAGCGCTTCCCGAAACAAAAATTCAAAATATAATTGTGACTGAGCTTGGTGATTTATTTCCATGCACTAAGCGTTGGATAGTGAATGCCTATGTTCGTTTTAAAAAACCTTTTCCAAAACACACTATTCAAAATGCAATTTCATTTTTGCAAGTAATAGATCAAGGAGAGGAGCTGCCATTAACTCCTGTGGATTTAAAGCCGGATGATATTGCCTTTCTGCAATATACCGGAGGCACGACAGGGACACCGAAAGGAGCGGAGCTTTCACATCGTAATCTTTGCGCGAATGTTTTGCAAAGTGTCGCATGGGTCGAGCCCATTTTGAATCCTGGAAAGGAAATGGTATTGGCTGCATTACCGCTTTATCACATCTTCTCATTAACAGTTTGTTGTTTGTGTTTTTTAAGATTAGGTGCGAATGCTTTATTGATTACCGATCCACATGATATTAAAGGGTTGATTCGTTCACTTCGAAAATATCCGGTGAGTCTTTTTGTGGGCTTGAATACTTTATTTCACGCACTTTTGATGCAACCTGAATTTATTCGATCGAAGCCTCGATATAAATTAACGATGGCAGGTGGGATGCCGACTTATCCTGAGGTTGCGAATGAGTGGCAAGTAATCACAGGCTCGGTCATTTTAGAAGGATATGGGCTCACCGAAAGCAGTCCTATTGTGAGTATCAATCCTACCAATATTAAATCGTTTAATCACAGCATTGGCCTTCCCATTCCGAATACTGAAATTCTGATTCGAAATGATCAAGGTCAAGAAGTGGCTTTAGGTGAGGAAGGGGAGTTATGCATCCGAGGACCGCAAGTGATGAAGGCTTATTGGAAGCATCTAGAAGAAACGAATTTAGTTTTAGATAAAGAAGGTTGGTTGGCGAGCGGGGATATTGCTCGAATGGATCCCGATGGATTTATATATATCGTCGGCCGCAAAAAAGATTTGATTTTGGTATCAGGGTTTAAAGTTTTCCCCGGTTATGTGGAAGATGTGATTTCAGCTTATCCTAAAGTGGCTGAGGTAGCTGTGATTGGGGTCGAAGATCCTTCAACAGGTGAAGCGGTTAAAGCTTATGTGGTTAAAAAAGATCCGAGTCTTACACGGGCGGAATTATTAACTTATTGTCATCAACATCTCACGGGTTATAAGGTGCCTCATTATATTGAGTTTAGAGATTCATTACCGAAGTCAAATGTAGGTAAAGTGTTGCTTCGAGTTTTGCGGGAAGAGAATAAAATGCATCCGCAGGGTTCTTGAGTTAAGTATTTTGGTGCCTGGCACCGTATGCATTTAAGATTTCCTTAATAATTTGATGCCTATAATCCCAACAGTATCCTTCGACCAATAAGGAAATAATCATGGGCATGATTCCAATAAAGAAAGAAATCGACTCTCCTGAAAGTAAATTCGAAAGAGGAATTTGGCTGTTAGTCAGCACAGGTTTGATCCTAGGGGCTTTTGTTAACGTAATGCTGTTTGGTTTTGGTCCTGCCTTCAGCATTCTGTTTGGTTTTGGTCCTGCCTTCAGCATTCTTTTAGCTTTAGGCATTCTGATCTATGCGCGGCGTTATCTCCCCTTAACTTTGTCTCTACTCAAAGGTGCCTGGGATTTAGCCTGGTGGTTGGTGAAAGCTATCATTTGGTCTCCATGGTTTTTAACGAATAAAAAAAAGGCAAAAGGCCATTTAGATAATTTATTGAACATATTCAAAAGTACTTTCGTAGCCAGTGCCACCATCTTTTTTGAATCTTTTTCATTTTATAATCTCGACTCAGTTTTTAATCGTGACAAAACACCCAATCAAATTCGATTAGGCGCTATCGTTAGCTATTTAGTAGGGTTTGGTATCACAGGATTGATGATGTATGCCGCTTGGTTGGCGATGGTTGCCACAGGCTTACCGATAGCTACTATTATTCCAGTGATGGTGGTGGGTGGTCTGGTGCTCGGTCATGCGACTTTCAAAACTTTATATTATGTGCGTTCAAATTTTTGGGCTAATGGTCTTTTGAATTTGAAAATGCCTAAGAGTAAAAGTCTATTAGGCTATTTAACCTTCACTAATATTTATAAGGCGAGCGTGATTGGTATAGCAGTATCAGCTGGGATTGCTATGGCCGCTCTATTTGGCCCAATAGTCGCTGTAGCAACATCGTTGGCGATGGTGGTCTTATTTATTAATGCTAATGATAAAATTCCTCAGCCCAAGCCTGTTAAAGCTGAAGGCGCTACTGCGGCTTCTGCCTCAGTTGTAAGCGGTACTGGAAGCGCGGCAGTTCCTGTTCCCATGCCTGGGACCCAGCTTGCTTTTCCTGTCCCTGTCCCTGGACCAGGCTATGATCTTGGTAAAGTGACTTCTAGTGGTGGAGTGGCTTCAGCTGCCGAAGAACCTGCTGCTGTCTCGGTAAGTGCACTTCCTAGTGCTCCTTCTGTCAGAAGTCAGCAACTGCAAGGCAGAATGGGTCGTTTTATCCAGACGTTATTCGTTCCTCAGTCTGACTCTACTTTTGCGGAAGTGGATGATGAGCCTAGCCCACCCAGGCAATCTCCTCGAAATAGGGCATGAGCAGCATAAATAGGCTAAAATTGTCAATAATATCCTATTGATTAATATAGGATTTTCAAAAAATAGGCTCTAAGTCTTCAAAAATGGAGCAATTTAGGGTATACTGTTCAAACGATTCGGGGCTCTTTAGGCCCCGATTCTATATCAGGATGATAGTTTGCAATTTAGCCTCAAGGAAGAACGATAGTATCGTAACTAACTATGAGGATTTATATCACCGAAGTTAACTAAACATTAACCACGTGATAGATATTCACTGAGCTTTTGTACTGATACTTGAAGATTCTTCACTTCTTTAAGTCTCTCCTTTTTTTGTTTCACCTAAGCTCATAATATCCAAATTATTATGTCGTACTCTAACTTGAAATTTGCTTTGCCTTTAATTGTCACTTGTATCATGAGTTTGAATATTTTAACGTTTGATGCCGTGGCAACTCCCACCTCTCCTGCTGAGGTTAATTCCAATGCCTGTGCTATCTTTAAAAACCGCCCTGAGTGGTTTGATGATGCACATCAGGTTGAGAAAAAATGGGGTATTCCTGTTAGTACTCAATTGGCGATTATCCATCAAGAATCAAATTTTAAAGCTAATAGCCGACCCATGGCAAAACGAGGGTCAGGTAAGGTTTATGCCTCCACTGCAAAAGGCTATAGCCAGGCTCTTCGCAAAACTTGGCAGTTCTATTTGCATGACACTAATCGATTTGCTGCGACTCCTACAAATTTTGGGGATTCAGTCGATTTTATTGGTTGGTATGCGGATCAAGCCCATAATCACCTCGGTATTAATGTGAAAAATACTCGAGCTATTTATTTGGCTTATCATGAAGGTATTGCGGGTTATCGATCTCAAGGATATTTACGTCACCGTGGTATCGTGAATATTGCCGATAAGGTTCAGCGGCAGGCGAATATTTATCATTCGCAGTTGAGTGATTGTGTGCCGCAGGTTTCGTAGGTTGGTCCCAAGCGCAGCGCGGGCCAACGTATATAATATGTAGGTTAGTGCCAAGCGCAGCGCGGCCTAACAAAACAACATATTCTTTTATGTCTTGGCATTACAAAAGAACGGGATTGTTGGCCCGCGCTGCGCTTGGGACCAACCTACATTTTAAATCCTCCTCGAGTCTTGTGCTTTCCATCCTTGAATGATAATCTTCCGGCCTTAAACCTAGGCGCGTAGCTCAGTGGTAGAGCATCACCTTGACATGGTGGTGGTCGGTGGTTCGATTCCACTCGTGCCTACCAAGTTAAGTTCTCACACCTTCCCGAAACATCCAAAAGACCCTATTAAAAAGGTATTTTTGATTTACACTACTTCCGATGCGTTCTATTAGATACCCCTAGAATCTCGTAGGTTATAGGGGTATAAGTAGGGGTATAATGCCTCTTGTTAATGGAGATACCCCCAATGCCTTTAACAGACCTTAAGATACGTGTTCTAAAAGCCCGCCCTAAAGCCTATAAGGTTTCGGATGAAAAAGGACTATTTCTCTTTATTCATCCCAATGGTTCAAAATACTGGCGCTACAAATACCGCTTTTGTAATAAGGAAAAACTTCTTGCTCTTGGGGTGTATCCAGATATTTCCTTGGCAGAAGCCAGGGAGCGACGCGAACAGGCTCGTAAACAACTTGCTAATCAAGTGGACCCAGG